>NZ_JBHXNB010000004.1:17188-258564 GCF_042720095.1 Rhodococcus sp. NPDC058505 | reverse complement strand
ATAAACAACTAAAATATCGGCGCCCGCGTCTTTTGTTTTTAACACACCGCCCCCCCACCGTGGTTTTTTTTTACCCCCTTCGGGGTAAAAATCACGCACGGGCGGCGCAGCTGCTAGTCGTCGCCGATGGCGCCGGGGGCGGTCTTGGAGACCTCCATCAGGAACTCGACGTTGCTCTTCGACTTCTTCAGCCGATTGACGAGCAGGTCGATGGCCTGGTGGGTGTCGAGCCCCGAGAGCACGCGGCGCAGCTTGTGCACGACCGCGAACTCGTCCGGGTTCATCAGCAGCTCGTCCTTGCGGGTGCTGGACATGTTGACGTCGACCGCGGGGAACACCCGACGCTCGGCAATCTTGCGATCCAGCTTGAGCTCGGCGTTGCCGGTGCCCTTGAACTCCTCGAAGATCACCGTGTCACCGGTCGAGCCGGTCTCGACCAGCGCGGAGGCGATGATCGTCAGCGAGCCGCCGTTCTCGATGTTGCGGGCCGCGCCGAGGAAACGCTTCGGCGGGTACAGCGCGGTCGAGTCGACACCACCGGAGAGGATGCGTCCCGACGCGGGCGACGAGTTGTTGTACGCGCGGCCGAGCCGGGTGATCGAGTCGAGCAGCACGACTACGTCGCGACCGTTCTCGACGAGGCGCTTGGCCCGCTCGATCGCCAGCTCGGCGACCGAGGTGTGATCTGACGGCGGGCGATCGAAGGTGGAGGCAATGACCTCACCCTTGACCGAGCGCTGCATGTCGGTGACCTCTTCGGGTCGCTCGTCCACCAGCACGACCATCAGGTAGCACTCGGGATTGTTCGTGGCGATGGCGTTCGCGATGTCCTGAATCACCGTCGTCTTACCCGCCTTCGGCGGCGACACGATCAGGGCGCGCTGCCCCTTGCCGATCGGCATGACCAGGTCGATGACGCGGGTGGAGATGATGTTCGGCGTCGTCTCAAGCCGCAGCCGCTGGTTCGGGTACAGCGGGGTGAGCTTGCCGAACTCGGGGCGCTTGCGTGCGGCCTCGACGTCGCCGCCGTTGACGGTGTCGATCCGGACCAGCGGGTTGAACTTCTGCCGCTGACTGCCCCCGCCGCCGCCCTCGCCCTCACGCGGGACCCGGACCGCGCCGGTGATCGCGTCACCGCGACGCAGCCCGTTCTTGCGGATCAGGTTCATCGAGACGTAGACGTCGTTGGGTCCGGCGAGGTATCCGGACGTCCGGACGAAAGCATAGTTGTCGAGGACATCGAGGATGCCCGCGACGGGCTGCAGGACGTCATCCTCACGGATCTCGACATCACCGCCGCCGCCCTCACCGCGGTCACGTCCACGGCGACGTTCCCGGAAGCGGCGGCCACGCCTGCCGCGGCCCTCCCCCTCGTCGTCGCCGCCACGGTTGTCGCGGTCGTTGCGCGGTCCGTTGCCGCCCTGGCCGCGCTCGTCCTGGGTGCGGTCCTGGTTTCGGTCCTGGTTGTTCCGGCCGCCCTGGTTACGGTCGCGACGCGGACGGTCACCGCCGCCCTGCTCCTGCCGACCGGACTGACGCTCGGTCGACTGCTCGGCGGGTTCGGACTGCTCGGCGGCACCCGAACGGGAGGCACCGCGACGCTGACGCCCGCGGCGCCCGCCCTCGGCCTCACCGGCCTGCTCGCGGGGCTCGGCAGCTCCAGATCGCTCGTGGGGCTCGGCGGCACCCGAACGCTCGCGGGGCTCGGCGGCCTGCTCGCTGCGCTCGGACCCGGCCCGCGCCTCGCCCTTGGCGGGAGTGTTGCTCTTCGTGGGGGCTTCGACCTTCACGACGGGAGCCTTTTCGTCGGCGGCGGCCTGTGCCGTCTTGGTGGCGGCACCACCGGCCTGCTGCGTGGCGGAGCCACCGGACTGCCGCTCCTTGATCGCGGCGATCAGGTCGCCCTTGCGCATGCCGGAGGTGCCCTTGATGCCGAGCTCGCCAGCGAGCGCGCGCAATTCGGCGAGCACCATGCCGGAGAGTCCGGAGCCGCGACGCGCCTCGGCGCGCTTGGTTGCGGTAGCGACGGCCGGGGCCGCCCCTGAAGTCGGTGAACCGCCGGCCTGGCTCGTCGCGGCGGACGCCGCGGAATCGAGCACAGAAGTGGCGATCAGGTCCGTATCGGTCACGGAGGTCCTTTCCTTCCCTCGCCCGCGCGGCGCTGAGTCGAGGGGTTCGTCCAAGCAGCTCATTTACTGAACTCGGATATGCCGGACATGTTCGGGAAATGCCGGGCCGCTCGCCCGCATCTCGCACTCAGGCACGTCCTTCGACACCGACACCCCGCGAAGTCGAGTGCCTCGCGTACAGGGGATTCGGGCGAGAAAGACGCAGTCCGGAACTCGGGGCGGGTATCCGTGATTCCGAGTCTGACGACCGATGAGAATCCGATCGGAAGACTCCTGAGTCGGGAGTGATTGCCCTGAAGAGCACCGGCGACTGATACGCACGATGGGCGAACGACCTCAGGATAGCCGTGAACACGATTACGAGCAAGGAGAACCCGCCGGTGTGCTGCGGCACACCGGCGGGTCGCCGTGACAGTCCCCGGCGGGTCGCCGTGACAGTCCCCGGCGGGTCGCCGTGAGGGTCCCCGGCGGGTCGCCGTGCGGGCGACCCGGTGGCCCGTCAGGAGACGCGGACCCCGTCCGCGACCTCGAGGTCGAGCACCCGCAGGCCCTCGGCCGCTGCGGTCGTGCGCAGGTCCTCGGGCAGCGGTTCGGTGGTCAGCGCCAGCACGGTGGGGCCCGCACCGGAGACGACGGCGGCGATTCCCCGACCGCGCAGCGTCTCGACCCAGCGGGTGGTCAGCGGCAGCGCGGATGCCCGCTGCCCCTGGTGCAGGCGGTCCTCGGTGGCGGTCATCAGCAGGTCCGGCCGTGAGGTGAGCGCAACCACCGCGAGCGCGGCGCGGCTGACGTTGAACGCCGCGTCGACATGCGGCACCGCATCGGGGAGCAGTCCGCGGGTGTGGGCGGTCGCGGACCGCTCCTCCGGCACCAGCGCGACGACGCGAATGCTCGGGTGCACGGCGAGCCGGACCGCACCGAAGCTGCGCGGCGAATTGGCGTCGTCCACGTCCTCGCTCCAGGAGACGACGGCGCCGCCGAGCACGCTGGCGGACGCATTGTCAGGGTGACCCTCGAACTCCGACGAGAGCTGAACCAGCTGCGCATCGGTGAGGGCCAGCGCGGGGTCGAGCAGGGCGACAAGGCCGTTGGCCGCGGCGAGACCACCGACGGCCGCCGACGCGGATGATCCGAGACCACGCGAATGCGGAATGACATTGCGACACACCACGTCCAGGCCACCCGCCCACACACCGGCCGCCTCGAGACCACGCTCGATGGCGCGGACCACCAGGTGGGAGGGTCCCCAGGGAACGTCCGAGGCCCCCTCCCCCTCGACGCGGACCGACAGTCCGGACTCGGTTGTGCTGACGGTGATCTCGTCGTACAGACCCAGCGCCATACCCAGCGTGTCGAACCCGGGGCCGAGGTTGGCCGTGGACGCGGGCACCCGCGCAGTCACGGTCAACCCCGTTGGCAAGGTCTGAGTCATCGCAGTGTCGTCGATTCGCTGTGCGGTCACTACACCAGCTCGAGCGCCGAGGCGACGGCCACCGGGTCGACCGGGATCGGCTGGACGGCAGGCATTCCCAGAAGTGCGGTATCGGGATCCTTGAGTCCGTTGCCGGTGACGGTGCAGACGACCGTCTGTCCGGCGTCGAGCCACCCTTCCTTGTGCGCGGCGAGCAGGCCCGCGACCGACGCGGCGGACGCAGGCTCGACGAAGACGCCCTCGGTGCGCGCGATCAGGCGGTATGCCTCGAGGATCTCGTCATCGGTCGCGGCGCGGAACGCCCCGTTCGACTGCTCCTTCGCGTTCACCGCGCCCTCCCACGATGCGGGCGCGCCGATACGGATCGCGGTCGCGATGGTCTCGGGGTCCTTGACCGGGGCGCCGTTCACCAGCGGGGCGGCACCTGCGGCCTGCACACCGAGCATCCGCGGCCGGACCGAGCTGATGCCGTCGGCGTAGTACTCGGAGTAGCCCTTCCAGTACGCCGTGATGTTGCCCGCATTCCCGACCGGCAGCGCATGGATGTCGGGGGCCTTGCCGAGCGCGTCGACGATCTCGAACGCCGCCGTCTTCTGTCCCTCGATCCGAACGGGGTTCACGGAGTTGACCAGGCCGATGGTCGGGAACTCGGCGGTGGTCTTGCGGGCGAGTTCGAGGCAGTCGTCGAAGTTGCCCTCGACCTGGATGATTTTGGCGCCGTGCATGACCGCCTGGGCAAGCTTGCCCATCGCGATCTTGCCCTGCGGGACGAGCACAGCACAGGTCATCTTCGCGACCGCGGCGTAGGCCGCCGCCGAGGCGGAGGTGTTGCCGGTGGACGCGCACAGCACGGCCTTCTGACCGCGGGCGAGGGCGTCGGTGACGGCCATCGTCATGCCGCGGTCCTTGAACGACCCGGTCGGGTTGAGGCCCTCGACCTTGAGGTACACCTCGCACCCGGTCAGCTCGGACAGGTGGCCCGCGGGAAGCAGCGGCGTCCCGCCCTCGCGCAGGGTGACGGTCTTCCAGTTCTCGCCGATCGCGAGACGATCCCGGTACGCCTCGATCAGGCCCGGCCAGGGCGTGTGAACGGGGGTGTGCTGACGAGGGCTATTCACTGGAACCTTCCAATCGGAGAACACTGGTGACCGCGGTGACGAAGTCGAGTTTGCCAAGGGCGGCAACAGTTTCGGACAGGGCGGCGTCGGTGGCACGGTGGGTGACGACGATCAGTCGCGCCCCGTCTCCCGCACCCTCCTGGCGCACCGTCGAGATCGAGACGTCATGCTTGGCGAATTCCGCCGCGACCGCGGAGAGCACACCGGCCCGGTCCGCGACCTGCATGTTGACGTAGTACCGGGTCGGGATCTCCCCGATCGGCGCGATCGGAAGGTCGGCATAGCTGGACTCGCGGGGCCCGCGGCTGCCGTTGACCTTGTTCCGTGCCGCCATCACCACGTCGCCCATCACCGCGGACGCGGTGGGGGCGCCGCCCGCGCCCTGCCCGTAGAACATCAATCGACCGGCGGCCTCGGCCTCGACGACGACCGCATTGAAGGCGCCGTTCACCGAGGCGAGCGGATGCTCGAGCGGAACGAGGGACGGGTAGACCCGGGCGGAGACCCGTTCGGTGCCGTCCTCCCCGACGAGACGCTCACAGATCGAGAGCAACTTGACGGTGCAGCCCAGCGACTTCGCGGCCTCGAGGTCCGCCGAGCTGATCGTCGAGATGCCCTCGCGGTAGACGTCGGCGGCGGTGACGCGGGTGTGGAACGCGATCGACGCGAGGATCGCGGCCTTGGCTGCGGCGTCGAAGCCCTCCACATCCGCGGTCGGGTCGGCCTCCGCGTAGCCGAGACGACCCGCCTCGGCGAGGGTGTCGGCGTAGTCGGCGCCGGTCTCGTCCATCGCGGACAGGATGAAGTTGGTGGTGCCGTTGACGATTCCGGCAACCCGGACGACCCGGTCACCGGCGAGCGACTGGGTCAACGGCCGGATCACCGGGATCGCACCGGCGACGGCGGCCTCGAAGTACAGGTCGGCGTTCTGCTTCTCCGCGGCCTCGGCCAGTTCCCCGGTGTACTCGGCGAGCAGCGCCTTGTTGGCGGTGACGACGGACTTGCCGGAGTTCAAGGCAGCGAGGATCAGCTTGCGCGGGACCTCGATTCCCCCGATCACCTCGACCACCACGTCCACGTCGGCGCGCGCGACGAGCGAATCCGCGTCCGTGGTCAGCAGCTCCTCCGGCACCCCCCGGTCGCCGTCGATCCGGCGAACGGCGATCCCCCGCACGACGAGCGGGGCGCCGACCCGGGACTCGAGGTCGCGGGCGTGTTCGCGGATGATCCGCACAACCTCGCTGCCCACGTTGCCGAGGCCGAGTACCGCCACACCGATCGCGGCGGCGTTCGGTTCAGTCATGTTGCTGTACCTCCAAGCTGAGCAGATCTTCCACGGTCTCCCTGCGCAGGACGAGACGGGGTTCTCCGTCGCGAACCGCGACCACGGCGGGCCGGGTGAGCAGGTTGTAGCGGCTGGACATCGAATAGCAGTATGCGCCGGTGGCCGCGACCGCGAGCAGGTCACCGGCTCCGACGTCGTCGGGCAGCCAGCCGTCACGGATCACGATGTCGCCGCTCTCGCAGTGCTTGCCCACCACTCGGGCGACGACGGGATCCGCGTGACTGTCCCGCGAGACCAGCCGACAGTCGTACTCGGCCTGGTACAGCGCGGTCCGGATATTGTCACTCATTCCGCCGTCCACGCTGACGTATCGGCGAGTTGCGTTGCCGTCCAGGCGGACATCCTTGACTGTGCCGACCTCGTACAACGTAACGGTGCCGGGGCCGGCGATGGCCCGACCGGGTTCGACCATCAGGGTCGGCACCGGCAGCCCGGCGGCGGCAGATTCGGTGGCGACGATGCTCGTCAGCTTCGCGGCCAGCTCGTCCACCGGCGGCGGATCGTCGCTCTCCAGGTAGGAGATCCCGAGGCCACCACCGAGGTCGATGATGTTCAGCTGCTCGGTCTTGTCGCTGCCGAACTCGTCGACGATCTCCCGCAGCAGCCCGATCACCCGGTGCGCCGCCAGTTCGAACCCGTCGACGTCGAAGATCTGCGAGCCGATGTGACTGTGCAGGCCGACGAGCCGAAGATTACCGGTCTCGAACACGCGCCGGACGGCCCCCCGCGCCGCACCACCGGACAACGAGAAGCCGAACTTCTGGTCCTCGTGGGCGGTGGCAATGAACTCGTGGGTGTGCGCCTCCACGCCGACCGTGATCCGGATCAGGACGTCCTGCACGACACCGAGGTCGGCCGCGACGGCGTCGAGCCGGTCGATCTCCTGCATCGAGTCCAGCACGATGTGCCCGACCCCCGCCGAGACCGCGGCCCGCAGTTCGGCGACCGACTTGTTGTTGCCGTGCATCGTGATCCGCTCCGCGGGGAACCCACCGTGCAGCGCGACCGCCAGCTCGCCGCCGGAGGCCACGTCCATCGACAACCCCTCGTCGGCGACCCACCGGGCGATCTCGGCGCTCAGGAACGCCTTCGACGCGTAGTGGACGCGGTCCGCGCCGCCGAACGCGCGGGCCATGTCGCGGCAGCGGGACCGGAAGTCGTCCTCGTCGATCACGAACAGCGGGGTGCCGTACCGCTCGGCCAGGTCGGTGACCGGGACACCGGCGAGGCGGACGACGCCGTCCGCCCCGCGGGCGGCGCCGCGCGGCCACACCGCGGCAGGAAGTGCCGTCATCTGCGCCGGGGCGGTTGGCCGAGGCGGCAGCCCCGGCGCGTGCGGGATGTCCGCGTGCCGCGGTCCGGCGGGATGCGCGTTCACATCCGCTCCGGTGCGCCGACACCGAGCAGGCCGAGACCGTTCTCGAGGACCTGGCGGGTGGCACCGCACAGCGCGAGCCGCGCGGTGTGCAGGTCGCCGGCAGGCTCGTCGCCCTGCGGCAGGACGCGGCAGTCGGTGTAGAAGCGGTGGTAGGTGCCGGCCAGTTCCTCGAGGTAGCGGGCGACGCGGTGCGGTTCCCGCAGGTCCGCGGCGGTCCCGACGACCTTCGGGAAGTCGCCGATGGTGCGGATCAGGTCGCCCTCACGCTCGTGGGTGAGCAGCTCAAACCGCGGGTTCTCCGTGGTCAGCCCGAGGTCCGCGGCGTTGCGGGCCAGCGACGCCAGCCGAGCATGCGCGTACTGCACGTAGTAGACCGGGTTCTCGCTGGTGGTGCTGGCCCACAGCTCGAGGTCGATGTCGAGGCTCGAATCCACCGACGAGCGGATCATCGCGTACCTGGCGGCATCGACGCCGATCGCCTCGACGAGGTCGTCGAGGGTGATGACGGTGCCCGCCCGCTTGCTCATCTTGACCGCGACCCCGTCGCGGACCAGGTTGACCATCTGTCCGATCAGCACCTCGACGGTCGCCGGATCGTCGCCGAACGCCGCTGCTGCGGCCTTGAGTCGACCGATGTAGCCATGATGGTCGGCACCGAGCATGTAAATGCACAGGTCGAAGCCGCGCGAGCGCTTGTCCTGGAAGTACGCGATGTCGCCCGCGATGTAGGCGGCGTTGCCGTCGGACTTGATGACGACGCGGTCCTTGTCGTCACCGAAGTCGGTGCTCTTGAGCCACCAGGCCCCGTCCTCCTCGTACAGGTTGCCGCTCGACTTGAGGGTGGCGACGGCCCGCTCCACCGCACCGGACTCGAACAGGGAGTTCTCGTGGAAGTAGACGTCGAAGTCGGTTCCGAACTCGTGCAGGGTCCGCTTGATGTGGTCGAACATCATCGCCACACCGATCGAGCGGAACACCTCCTGCTGCTCGTCGACGGGGAGCGCGAGCGCGTCGGGACGCTGCGCGAGCACGTCGGCGGCGATGTCCACGATGTAGGCACCGGCGTACCCGTCCTCGGGTGCGGGCTCCCCCTTCGCGGACGCGATCAGCGACCGGGCGAACCGGTCGATCTGGGCACCGTGATCGTTGAAGTAGTACTCCCGGGTGACGTCCGCGCCCTGGGCGGCGAGGATCCGGCCGAGCGCGTCACCGACCGCGGCCCACCGGGTGCCGCCGAGGTGGATCGGCCCGGTCGGGTTCGCGGACACGAACTCCAGGTTGATCCGCCGACCCTCCTGCGCGGTCGAGCTTCCGTAGCTCTGCCCGGCGGCGATCGCCTTCGCCACGATGGCGCCCTGCGCCGCTGCGGCGAGCCGGATGTTGAGGAAGCCGGGGCCAGCGATCTCGGCGGAGTCGATGCCGTCCGCCGCGGTGAGCGCCTCGGCGAGCCAGGTCGCCAGCTCACGCGGGTTGACCCCGGCCTTCTTCGCCACCTGCATCGCGACGTTGCTCGCGTAGTCGCCGTGCTCGGGGTTGCGCGGACGCTCGACGGTCAGCGTCGCGGGCAGGACGGCTGCGTCGAGATCGTGGTCGGTGAGGACCTTCGCGGCGGTGACACGAAGGAGTTCGGCAAGGTCGGCGGGAGTCACGGGTATTCATCCTATGGGCTGGCCGTTCAAAGCCTGCGCTCAGGCACTGAACGTACAGTGGGACGACCATAGGGGGCACCTGTCACCTCGACAGCGGGCGCCCCGCCCCCGAGACACGACGTCCACTTCAGCGAAAGAGCACTGACAGATGCCGAGCGGTTCGGAAAATCGCGGCGCCAAGAGCAGCGCCAAATCCGCCAAGGCCATCAAGGCTGCCAACAAGCGTTCCGGTGGCTCCGCCAAGGGCGGGCTGCCGACGCAGCGCAACATCCCCTGGTTGACGATCGGGGCCGCGGTCGCGGTGATCGCGTTGATCGCGCTGCTTGCGGTGAACCTGGTGCCGAAGTACCAGGACAAGGCCGAGGCCGACAAGTTCGCCCCCAGCGAGTCGAACCCGGACCCGTCGACGAATATCGACGGCGTCGTGAAGCTCGACTACCCGGCGGCACTGCACGTGTCCGCGGAGCAGCGGGTCGCGTACGACCAGACCCCGCCGTTCGGTGGCCCGCACGACGCGACCTGGGCCACCTGCACGGGTGTCGTCTACCCGAACCCGATCCGCACCGAGAACGCGGTGCACTCGCTCGAGCACGGCGCCGTCTGGATCACCTACAACCCCGACACCGTGTCCGACGAGGAGCGGCAGCAGCTCGTCGACCGGGTCGACGGCAAGGCGTACATGCTGATGTCGCCGTACCCGGGCATGGACACGCCGATCTCGCTGCAGAGCTGGGGTCACCAGCTCAAGGTCGACGGCGCCGACGACCCGCGGATCAACCAGTTCATCGCCGCGCTGCGACTGAACAACTTCGGCGCGTACCCGGAGAAGGGCGCGAGCTGCTCGACGATCCCCGGCGCGTTTGATCCCGACAACCCGCCCGCGTTCGACCCGTCGACGCCGGGACCCGACGCGGTCTCGATGGACGGCGAGGGCCTCACCCCGGACGCGTCCGAGATCGGCGGCGCCGGCCTGCCGATGGCCCCCGAGCCTGCGCCCGCGAGCTGACATGACCGCAACGAACAGCGCCGAAACCGGCCGCAGCCAGCGCACCGCGCTCGCCGTGCTCGGCGTGGTCGCGGCGATCGCGGTCGGGGTCGGGCTCGGGTTCTTCGCGAATCAGTTCCTGCACGACGACCGACCCGCCGACCCGGTCGCGGGGTCGGTGGATGTCGGATTCGCGCAGGACATGATGGTGCACCACAACCAGGCGGTGGAGATGTCCGCGACCGCGATCGCGAACGCCACCGATCCGATGGTCCGGGACCTCGCGTACGACATCCTGACCACGCAGCAGAACCAGATCGGTCAGATGACCGGCTGGTTGTCGTTGTGGGACCAGCCGCTGCTGTCGACCGACGACTACATGACGTGGATGGGCGACGGACACGACGGCATGGCACACGACGGCACGGCACACGGCGGTGCGGCGACGACGGCACCGGCGGGGGGAACGCAGATGCCGGGGATGGCGACGTCCGAGGACATGGCCGCGCTGCGGCAGGCCAGGGGCCCCGAGGCGGACGTGCTGTTCCTGCAGTTGATGCTCCGGCACCATCAGGGTGGGCTGCCGATGATGGAATACGGCGCGCAGCGCGCCGAGGTGCCGACGGTGCGCGGACTCGCGCAGACGATGGTCGACACCCAGCAGAGCGAGTCCGACCGGATGACGCAGCTGCTCGCCGAGAAGGGCGCGGCCCCGCTCCCGATGAACTGATGAACGGGGGTTCATGGGTCATCGCAGGTCCGAACATGACCCATGAACCCCCGTTCATCGCAGGTCAGCGGCGCGAATAGGGAATCCGGCGTCGCATGCGTTACAGTAAGCCAGCCCAACCGGCACACCGATTTCTCGGTGCGCCCCCGTAGCTCAGGGGATAGAGCGTTCGCCTCCGGAGCGAAAGGTCGCAGGTTCGAATCCTGCCGGGGGCACTCGCATTTCGAGTGCACCACACATGCAGAAGGCCCCGGTCGACAGTGTCGACCGGGGCCTTCTGCCGTTGCGCTATCCCATCGCGGCGAGCGGCGCCATGTCGAAGTAGTCCCGCCACCCGGAGATCCTGCCGTCCTCGGTGACCTCGAAGACCCCCATCACCGGGAGTTCGATGGTGGTGCCGCCGATCGTGAACACGTCGGTGCGCTCGTTCATCACCACCGGCCCGGTGGTCGCCTGGTGGTGCACCCGATACTCGACGCCACCGGTCTGGCCGAGGAACCCGGCGATGAACTCCCTGATCGCATCCCTACCGACGATCGGCTGCATCGGAATGTTGTGGTACACCGCGTCTTCGGTGAAGTACGCGGCAAGAGCGTCGGCGTCGGCGTCCTTCCACCGCGCACAGAATTCGGTGACGAGCTGGTCAGGTGTCATGGGTGTTCCCTTCGTGAGTGCGGCTGCGCCGCCCGTGCGTGATTTTCACCCCGGTCGGGGTGAAAATCACTCACAGTTCCTGGAGTTGGGCGACGACGTCCGCGAACTGCGAGTCGTCGACCGGGTCCGCGGGTGGCGCGAGGGTGATGCCGTCGACGAGGCCGCCGACGCGCTCACCGATCACGGCGGCGAGCTCGGGATAGCGTGCGATCGGCAGCAACGCGGCGAGGACGTCGTCGGTGACGACGGCGGGCAGGCCCTCCCACTCGTCCGCGCGAACCATCCGGGCGAGCGACTGCTGCAGGTGCCCGAGGTCGGCGTGCTCAAGCCCCCGCCGGTAGGCGGGCGTCGAATACAGGAAAGCGAGCTGGCGCCGCTGACGCTCACGCTCCCGGGCCAGGTCCGCGTCCGAGGCCCCGCTGATCACCCGGACCCCGGCGATGACATCGAGGTCGGCGAGGACCCGACCGGACCCGGCCGCGCCCTCGGCGAGCGCGGGCCGAATGTCCTCGGCGATGCTGCGGGGCCCGGAGGTGGGGTGCCCGAGATAGCCGTCGGCCACCTCCCCCGCCACCCGGCACATCCGGCGCCCCACCCCACCGAGGTAGATCGGCGGCTCCGGCGGCAGGTCACCGCCGTCGTACGGGTTGAAGTCCGACTGCATCCGGGTGAACCGGTAGTGCTCCCCGACGAACGGAACCAGCTCACCGGTGCGGAACGTCGCAAACGCGGCCCGGACCACGCGCACGTACTCACGCATCCGCGCCGCCGGATCGGACCACGGCATCGCGTACCGCTCCTCGATGTTCTGCCGTATCTGGGTGCCGAGCCCCAGCTGGAACCGCCCGCCCGACAGCCGAGCCAGGTCCCAGGCCGTATAGGCGGTGAGCACCGGACTCCGCACGAACGCCACCGCGATCGAGGTGCGCACCGTGACCAGCGACGTTGCCTGCAGCGCCTGCGCCGCGAGCAGGAACGGGTCGTGCATCGTCTCCGAGACGTGCATGCCGTCGTAGCCGAGGGCCTCGACGCGGCGGGCGTACGCACCGATCGCCGCGGGCCCGAGGCGCGGGTCGGTGGTGGCGTACACCCTCATCCGAGCGCCCCCGAGCCCGAGCGAACGGAACATTCATTCGATCGGATCGACTGAACGCTTCCGTTCAGTCGGGGCATGGGGCGGGCTCAATGACGGCGGTGATCGCGGTGATCTCGGCGCCGGGCACGGCGAAGTGCTCGGTCAGCGCGACGGTGTGCGTCTGGTCCCCCACCGCCATATCCAGCAGGAATCGCGCGACGACATCGGTGCCGAACTCGGTGAACGTGAGATTCCGGATCGCGGTCAGCGGCAGATACTGCGCCGCGGTCTCGAGCTCGCGGACGATCTCCGGTCCGGAATCGCCCGTCCGCTTGCCGTTCTCGACGCGGAAGCAGTCCGCGGCCAGCCGCACCTTGCTCGCGTCGTGGCTCAGCAGCGAGCCGAGGTACTCGCGCACCATCGCGACCCGCGGGCTGTCCGCGGTCGTCCCGGTCAGGTCCGCGATGCCTGCCAGCAACGCCTGCGCCAGCTCGGGCCTGCAGATCAGCAGGTCCGGCAGATACGGGTGCGGCTCGTTGTATGCGAGCGGCGACCCGTCGATCCGGGAGCAGTGCAGCCCCGCCGCCAGCGCGACCCCGACCGGCGCCGCGGAGTCCCACTCCCACTGCCCACCGGCGTGCACGTAGGCGTCGGCCGCCCCGCGCAGCACCGCCATCGCCTTCGCGCCCGCCGAGCCCATCGGCGCGACATCGCCGCCGACCCGCTCCGCGAGCGGCCCGACGAACTCCGGTGGGCGGCTGTCGCTGACCAGGATGCGCGGGCGGGGCCGCTCCTCGGCCGCGGCCGTGCAGGTGTCGCTGCGGAACACCCGGTCGAGGGCGGGCTGCGCGACCGCGGCCGCGGTGATCCCGAGGCCGCGCTCCCACAGCGCGACGTGCACCGCCCAGTCGACGCGGCCGGGCAGCCCGTACTCGCGGGACCCGTCGAGCGGGTCGATGATCCACACCCGGTCGACGCCCAGCCGGGCCGGGTCGTCGGCGGACTCCTCGGACAGCACCGCGTCCGCCGGGCGGTGCTCGGCGAGCATCCGCAGCAGCAGGGTGTTCGCCTCCCGGTCGCCGCGGCGGCTCAGGTCGCGGGCGGCGTCCTTCGGCAGCGGATCCGGGCCGAGCTCGCGGGCCCGCAGGTCGAGCAGCAGGTCGCCGGCGCGGCCGGCCATCTCGGCCGCGAGCTGGGCGTCGTCGAGGTCGTGGTGGATGCTCATCGGGTCAGATACTCCATGATCGCGGCCGCCTGCGCGACCGGGTCCCCGTCGTCGGGGGTGAGCACCAGCTCGGCGCGTTCGGGGCGCTCGTAGGGGTCGTCGACCCCGGTGAACCCGGTGATCTCCCCCGCCCGGGCCTTGGCATACATGCCCTTCGGATCTCGGGCCTCGCACTGCTCGATCGGGGTGTCGATGAACACCTCGACGAATCGCAGGCCCGCCGCCTCGTGTTCGGCACGGACCCGATCCCGATCCTCCCGGTAGGGGCTGATCAGCGAGGCGACCGCGACCACCCCGGAGTCCGCGAACAACTGGGCGACCGCCCCGACGCGGCGGACGTTCTCGGCGCGGTCGGCGGCCCCGAACCCGAGGTCGGCATTGAGTCCGTGCCGGAGATTGTCGCCGTCGAGCCGGTAGGCGGGCACCCCCGAGGCGATCAGCCGCCGTTCGAGTTCGACGGCGACGGTGGACTTCCCGGACGCAGACAGGCCGGTGAGCCACACCGTGGCCCCACGGGTGGGGCGGTCGTCGCGGGCCACGGTCGCCGCATGCCACACCACCTTCGAGTCGGGCAGGGTCGGCCCGGTGATCATGCCCGCGGCGACGGTGTTGCCGGTGGCGTCGTCGACCAGCAGGAAGCTGCCGGTGACCCGGTTGCGGCGGTACGGGTCGAACAACAGCGGCTGCTGGGTGCGCAGCTGGATGCGTCCGATCTCGTTGAGCGACAGCGACTGTGCCGTCTCGTCGCGGTGCAGCGTGTTGACGTCGAGCCGGTAGTCGAGCCGCTGCACCCGCGCCGTGCTGGCGCGGGTGGTGTGCAGGACGGTGTAGCGGGCCTCGGGCCGCAGCGACGACGCCTCGGTGAGCCAGCACACCATCGCGTCGAGCTCCTGCCCGACGAGCGGACGGTTGTTCGGCCTGCACAGCGTGTCGCCGCGGCTGAGGTCGATCTCGTCGGCGAGCTGCACGCACACCGCGGACGGCGCAAACGCCTCGGTGACCGGGGTGCCTCCGGGCCCCCAGATCGCCGAGATCGTCGAGGTGACCCCGGACGGCAGCGCGACCACCTCGTCGCCCGGCTTGAACACCCCGCTGGCGACGGTGCCCGCGTAGCCACGGAAGTCGTGCAGGTCGGAGTCGGTCTGCTGGTGCGGGCGGATCACGTACTGGATCGGCAGCCGGGCGTCGATGAGGTTGCGGTCGGAGCCGATGTGCACCTCCTCGAGGTGGTGCAGCAGCGATGACCCCTCGTACCACGGCATGTTCTCGGTGCGGGTGACGATGTTGTCGCCCTCGAGCGCGGAGACCGGAATGAATGTCAGGTCGTGCACGTCGAGTTTGGTGGCGAACTGCGCGAACTCGTCCTTGATCTCCTCGAACCGGTCCTGCGACCAGCCGACGAGGTCCATCTTGTTGACGCACAGCACCAGGTGCGGGATGCCGAGCAGGGTGGACAGGAACGCGTGCCTGCGGGTCTGCTCGAGGATGCCCTTGCGGGCGTCGACGAGGATCAGCGCGAGGTCCGCGGTGGAGGCACCGGTGACCATGTTGCGGGTGTACTGCTCGTGGCCGGGGGTGTCGGCGATGATGAACTTGCGCTGCGGCGTCGCAAAGTAGCGGTACGCGACGTCGATGGTGATGCCCTGCTCGCGTTCGGCACGCAGTCCGTCGGTGAGCAGCGCGAGGTCGGTGTGGGCGGCGCCGCGGTCGCGGCTGCTGCGTTCGACCGCCTCGAGCTGGTCCTCGAAGATCGACTTGGAGTCGTACAGCAGCCTGCCGATCAGGGTGGACTTGCCGTCGTCGACGCTGCCCGCGGTCGCGACGCGCAGCAGGTGTCGGGTGGTGGCCATCAGAAGTAGCCCTCCTTCTTGCGATCTTCCATGCCCGCCTCGGAGATCCGGTCGTCGGCGCGGGTTGCGCCGCGTTCGGTGATGCGGCTGGCCGCGATCTCGGTGACGACCTCGTCGGCGGTTGCCGCGGACGACTCGACGCAGCCGGTGCAGGTCGCATCGCCGACGGTCCGGAACCGGACCAGCTCCTCCCGGGGTTCCTCTCCGGGCAGCACGGTCAGGAACCGGGTGTGCGCCAACAGCATTCCGTCGCGTTCGACAACGGGACGCCGGTGCGCGTAGTAGATGTCCGGGAGCTCGATGTGCTCCTCGGCGATGTACTGCCAGATGTCGAGTTCGGTCCAGTTGGACAGCGGGAACACCCGGATGTGCTCCCCCTTCCGATGCCTGCCGTTGTACAGGTTCCACAGTTCGGGGCGCTGCGCCTTGGGATTCCACTGCCCGAACTCGTCCCGGAAGCTGAACACCCGCTCCTTGGCGCGAGCCTTCTCCTCGTCGCGGCGGGCACCGCCGAACACGGCGTCGAAGCGGTTCTCCCGGATGCCGCGCAGCAGCGAATGCGTCTGCAGCCGGTTGCGGCTCGCGCGCGGACCGGTCTCCTCGACGACGGTGCCCGCGGCGATGTCGTCCTCGACGCTCGCAACGACGAGCCGCAGGCCGAGCCGGTCGACGGTACGGTCCCGGAACTCGATGACCTCGTCGAAGTTGTGGCCGGTGTCGACGTGCATCACCGGCAGCGGCAGCGGCGCCGGCCAGAATGCCTTGGCGGCGAGGTGCAGCATCACCACCGAGTCCTTGCCGCCGGAGAACAGCAGCCCGGGGCGTTCGAAGGTCGCGGCCACCTCGCGGAAGATGTGGACCGCCTCGGCCTCGAGCGCCTGCAGGTGCGTCAGCTCGTAGGCGGGCGGGGAATTCAGGGTTGTCACGCGCAACTCCTCGGACGAGAAAGTGGTACACATTTGTACCGCACCGGTTCATACTTCGCCTGTGCGCCGAGAATAGAACGCGTTCCACCGAATGGTCAATGGTTCAGCCGCGCACCGGCGGACGACCACCGATCTCCGCGGTGACGGCATCCGCGACGGCAACGAGCGCCGCACCGCGCCGGGCGATCTCGGCGCCGCTGATGGCGCCGCCGACGTCGAGGGTGAGCACGAGCGCCTGGTGACCGTCGCCGTCGTAGCAGGGTGCGGCAATGAGACTGACCGGGTAGTCGACGTCCTCGTCGGTCTCGCTGTGCAGGTAGACCCGCTCCCCGAGACTCGAGACCACCTCACCGATCAGTTCCTTGAGTTCGGCGGGCACGTCCCGCCCGGCGACACCCGCCATCAGCGAGAACAGCTTCCGCCCGACCGGAGTGAGCCGTTCGACGAGGTAGCCGACCCGACGGCAGTCCTCGACCACGCGGCCGAGCAGGTCACGGTCAAGGACGACGGGCAACGCCGGGTCGCGGCGCAGCCACGCCTCCAGCTCGTCGTCGCCGCCCCACAGGACGTACATCAGCCCGACGGGGGGCGCAAACGGGTAGGACTGTCCGGCGCGGGCCGCGGTGCGCCCCAACGTGACTCCGGGAGGTGTCACGTTCTCGAGGATCGTCACCTGGTCGCCGACGACGGCGGACGCCGTGCACACAGCGCCGCACGCGGCGGCGAGGCCCTCGAGGTGAGTCCGGGCGATCGGACCGATCGCGAAGCCGCGCTGCGCGGCGCGCCCGGCCGCGATGAGCGCAGGCCCGAGACCGTACGTCTTGTCTCGTCGATCGCGGGTGAGGTACCCGGCCGCGACCAGCTCGGACACGATGCCGAGGCAGGTCGGCTTGCTGATACCGATGGCGCGGGCGAGTTCGGACAGCCCATACCGCTGATCGGGCCGCGCGACCAGATAGTCGATCACCTGCACGACGCGCGCGGTCGGCGGCGAACGACGCCCGGCCGGCTCGGCGGCGTCGGTGGATTCGGCAGAGATCATTGACCACTCCTTGAAACACGTTCTATCGTCGGACCACCACGTGATCTACCACTCAGGTACATATTTGTACCACTCGACCGAAGGAGCACGGTGTGCTGACGGACCCCCTCGCCGAGGCGATCGCCGAGGCCGAGAAACTCGTGGCGGACGCCCCCCACATCCGGTCGGAACAGGACCTGCTCGAGGGCATGCAGTACCTCGCAGGCGGAATCCTCGCGACCGTGCACGCGGCGTGGGCCACCGAGAAGACCCATCCGAGCTTCATCTCCGGGACCGGGCCGTTCACCAAGATGGGCCTCGACAACCCGGACACCCTGTACTTCGGGGCCCGGATCAACGACGACGCCGAGTACATCGTGACCGGAACCCGCGGCACCACCGCGGATCTGAGCTTCCAGGTGCTCAGCGGCAACTACACGAACTCGAACGTGCCCGGCAGCGAGATCGCATTCGACGACCGCGAACTGCACATCGAGCGCGACGGCAGCTTCGTCGCCACGTTCGGGCCGAGCCCCGCCGACGGGCGCCGCAACCACTTCACCCTCGCCCCCGGCTCGTCGCAGCTCGTGGTCCGCGAGGTGTACAGCGACTGGAGCCAGCAGCGCGGCACCATCCGCATCGAGCGGGCCGACCGGATCGGAGTGCCGCCGCCCGCGCTCACCATGGAGGAGACCGAGAAGCGGTTCGCCCGCGCGGGCAAGGCCCTCGTCGGGCGGGTCAAGACGTGGCTGCAATTCCCGCAGTGGTTCTACGACACCCTGCCGGTCAACACGATGACCGCACCGCGGCTGACCCCGGGCGGACTGGCCACCCAGTATTCGTCGGTGGGGCACTACGAGCTTGCCGACGACGAGGCGATGATCATCACCGTCCCGAAATCCGATGCGCCGTACCAGGGTTTCCAGCTGGGTAGCCTGTGGTACATCTCGCTCGACTACCTCGACCACCAGACGTCGCTGAACAACGCGCAGGCCCAGGTGGATCCGGACGGGATGATCCGGATGGTCCTGTCCGAGCGCAATCCCGGCGTCGTCAACTGGCTCGAGGCCCTCGGCCACCCCCGCGGCTACCTGCAGTTCCGGTGGCAGCGCACGTCGCGGGAGTTCACGCCCGCCGACGGTCCGACCGTGGAGGTCGTGAAGTTCGACGATCTCGCCGCGACCCTCCCGTTCCACGACAACAACACCATCACGCCGGAGGACTACGCCGCTCGCATCGCGGCGCGCCGATCCGCCGTCGCCGACCGAATGCTGGGGTAAACCACATGCCGAATCTGTTGCAGGACAAGATCGTCGTCGTCTCGGGGGTGGGACCGGCGCTCGGCCGCACCCTCGCGCTGCGGTGCGCCGAGGCGGGCGCCGACCTGGTGCTTGCCGCGCGAACGCAGTCGCGTCTCGACGAGGTGGCCAAGGAGGTCGCCGACCTCGGCCGCCGAGCGCTGACCGTCGCCACCGACATCACCGACCAGGCATCGGTGGAGAACCTCGTCGCGGCGGTCGACGAGTCGTACGGGCGGGTCGACGTGCTGATCAACAACGCCTTCTCGGTGCCGTCGATGAAGCCCCTCGAACGCACCGACTACCAGCACATGCGGGATGCCGTCGAGCTGACCGTGTTCGGTGCGCTGCGGCTGACCCAGCTGTTCACCCCCGCCCTCGCCGACTCAAAGGGCGCGGTGGTCAACGTGAACTCGATGGTGCTGCGGCACTCGCAGGAGCGCTACGGCAGCTACAAGATGGCCAAGTCGGCGTTGCTCTCGGTGTCGCAGTCGCTGGCGACCGAGCTGGGCCCCAAGGGGATCCGAATCAACTCCGTCGCACCGGGCTACATCTGGGGTGACACCCTGCAGCAGTACTTCGCGTACCAGGCGAACAAGTACGGCACCACCGTCGAGCAGATCTACGAGCACACCGCGGCGGGCACCGATCTCAAGCGCCTACCCACCACCGACGAGGTCACCGACGCGGTGATCTTCCTTGCGTCGTCGATGGCGAGCGGCATCACCGGCCAGTGCCTCGACGTCAACTGCGGCGAGTTCCACCACTAGGAGAGACGACCCAACATGACAGAACGCACCACAGTCGGCACGGTTGAGGACCTGCACGCCTCGGCAACCCGGATGACCGGCCTAACCGACTTCGGCGTCGACGACTACACCGAAGCGCTCGGCGTCCTGTTGGACTCGTACGCCCGCGACGAGGACCTGACCCCGTTCGGCAGCAAGATCTCCCGGGTATTCCTGCGCGGGGCCCTGGTCGCCCGGCTGCTGTCCGAGGCGGCCTGGCAGCAGCATCCCCAGCACGCCGACGTCGCGATCGAGCGCCCGATCTTCGTCACCGGCCTGCCGCGCACCGGCACCACCGCCCTGCACCGGTTGCTCACCGTGGACCCGGCGCACCAGGGTCTGGAGATGTGGCTGACCGAGATGCCGCAGCCGCGCCCTCCGCGGGAGACGTGGGAAACGAACCCGGTGTTCGCCGGGATCGAGGCCCAGTTCAGCCAGCATCACGTCGAGCACCCCGAGTTCATGGGCGTGCACTACATGTCGGCGGCCGAGGTCGAGGAGTGCTGGCAGCTGCTTCGGCAGACCTTCAAGTCGGTCTCCTACGAGTGCCTGGCGAACCTGCCGACGTACTCGAAGTGGCTCGCTGGCCAGAACTGGACGAATGCCTATGCCCGCCACAAGAAGAACCTGCAGCTGATCGGCCTGCCCGACCAGGACCGGCGGTGGGTGCTGAAGAACCCGAGCCACCTGTTCGCGCTCGACGAGCTGATGGCGGTGTACCCCGACGCGCTGATCGTGCAGACGCATCGGCCGCCGAGCACCATCATGGCGTCGGCCTGCAGCCTCGCCGAGCAGGCAACCGACGGCTGGTCGAACAGGTTCCGCGGCGAGGTCATCGGCCGAGGGCAGCTCGAACTGTGGGCCCGCGGCCTGGAGACGTTCACCTCGGCTCGCGCGAAGTACGACCCGGCGCAGTTCATCGACGTCGACTTCACGGACTTCCACGCCGACCCGCTCGGCACGGTGGAGGGGATCTACTCGCGGTTCGGCCTCCCGCTGAGTTCGGCGGCCCAGCAGAACATGGAGGCGCTGCACGCCGACTCGCAGACTGGCGACCGCAAGCCAGCGCACCGGTACACCCTTGCGGAGTATGGGCTGACCGAGGTCGAGGTCGACGAGCGGTTCTCGTTCTGACCGTCCCGGCCTACACCCCGGATTCGGCTTGCTGGGCAATCAGCTCCGCGAGCCGGTCCGGGGCCTCGTCGGGAATCCAGTGGCTCACGCCGTGGAGCACCTCGAACCGGTAGGGACCGGCGACGTGCCGCGCGGTGAGTTCGGCTCCCGCCCGGCCCAGCATCGCGTCGCGGTCGCTCCACACGTGCAGGGTCGGGACCGTGATCCGCTCGCCGGGGTGACGCGGATCCGCGAACGGCAGGGCGCGATACCAGTTCAGGGCGCCGCGTGCCCGGGAGTGCTCGCGCATCGGCGCCAGATCCCGGTCGGCGCACTCCGCGGTCATCCCGGTACCGATCAGGTGGCGCCGCACCCGGGTGCCCGCCGCGAACATCCGCTCGGGCACGACCGGAACCTGGAACGCGGCCATATACCAGGACAGCAGGAACTGCCGGGTGGTCAGCAGCGACCGAACGAACGCGGCCGGGTGCGGCACCGACACCGCGGTCAGGGTCCGCACCAGGTCCGGTCGCGCGCCGGCAACCCACCATGCCGCGGCGGCACCCCAGTCGTGCCCGACCAGGTGCACGGGGCCGAGACCGGCCTGGTCGATCAGCGCGACGACGTCGGCGGTCAGCTCCGATGCGCGGTACGCCCACCGCGACCGCGGCCGGGCCCCCGGCGAGGCGCCCCGCAGATCCGGTGCGAGGGTGCGGAACCCGCGGGCATGCAACTGCTGCGCGACCCCGACCCAGGACCGGGAGTCCTGCGGGAAGCCGTGCAACAGGACGACCGGGACCCCGTCGATCGGGCCCTCGTCCCGAACGTCGAAGACCAGGCCGGACCGGGTGACCGCGCCGATGCGGCTCACACGCGTTCCCGCTGCGGGATCGTCCCCCGGTCGGAGCGCTGCCCGGCGCGCAGGAACCGGCCCGTCCCGGTGTCCCCATAGCCGTCCGTGAATCGACCGTCCCGGAAGACGATTCGACCGTTGACCGCGGTCGCGACGGCGGCGCGGTCGTTGCGGTTGACCATCCGTCGCAGGCCCCCGTACTCGGCGACCGGTTCCTCGAACAGCGCGTCGACGGTGTCGTCGAGTCCGGCC
Source organism: Rhodococcus sp. NPDC058505 (assembly GCF_042720095.1). Lineage (NCBI taxonomy): Bacteria > Bacillati > Actinomycetota > Actinomycetes > Mycobacteriales > Nocardiaceae > Rhodococcus > Rhodococcus sp. NPDC058505. The sequence continues at coordinate 236,743 of NZ_JBHXNB010000004.1, read as the reverse complement.
GGGTCGACCACGACGAAGTCCGCGCGGTCACCGAGGCGCAAGTGCCCGGCGTCGAGTCCGTACCAGTCGGCCAGTTCGCCGGTCAGCCGGTGCACGGCGCGTTCGACGGTCAGGAACGGCCGACGGTCGTGCCTGACATCGTTGACCCGCTTGAGGAGTCGGATCGGGAAGTTGTAGAACGCCATGTTCCGCAGGTGTGCGCCCGCATCGCCGAACCCCATCTGCACACCGGAACTCGCGGCCAGCATTCGCGCGTACCGGGGACGGTGGTTGGCGACGGTGGTGCGCCAGCGCAGGTCGCGACCGTGTGCGACGACGAGGTCGAGGTACGCGTCCACCGGGTGCACGCCCCGCTCGTCGGCGACCTGCCCGAAGCTCTTGCCGACGGTCGTCTCGTCCGGGCACCCAACGATCACGGCGTCGTGGAAGTCGCGGTGCCAGATCCGCGGCGCCCACTTGTTGTCGTAGTCCCTGCGGAACCAGCGCCGGTACTGCTCGTCCCGGAGCAGGTCGTTGCGGTCGACCTCGTCCCGCAGGTGCAGCGCGGCGGCGCCAGCACCGAACTCCTCGAACACGACAAGGTCGATGCCGTCGGCGTACACGGTGAACGGAACGGGCAGGTGCTGCCAGCGGAAGTCGGTCCTGGCGAACCGGTTCAGCAGCGGCGCGGCCGTGAGCATGAAGTACACCAGCGCCGGGTAGGCCTTGGAGTCGGCGCCCGACAGCAGCGACGTCTTGAGTCGGCGGCCGCGGCCGATCCCGGAACTCTCGGCGAAGAACGCGGCGACGTTCGGGTGCAGGTTGATCGTCGGCGCGGACTGCAGGATCCGACCGCGGCTACGAAGGATCCGGTTGAGGAACCGCAGCTCGCGCCACCGCGCGTAGGTGGACGGCAGGGACCGGGACCGGTACTCGTCGCCGTCAATCTTGTCGAGGGCGTTCGTCATCGAGGACAGCCCGAGCAGGCCCGCGTCGAGCGCGGCGGTGAGCATCGCGCCCATCGCGTCGAGTTCGCCTGCGGTGGGCGTCACCGTCCGGTCGGTGCCGCGCCCGATCCCGAGGACGGCGGTCCGGATGTCGGAGTGGCCGATGAACGCGGCGACATTGGGGCCGAGGGGAAGGTTCTCGAGCGCGCCGACGTACTCGGCGGGCGACGACCACGTCTTCTTCTCGTCGAGGATCCGCAGCACCGCGTCGTGCGGGACGGCCTCGACCCGGCTGAACAGGTCCGCGCACTCGCGGGGTGTCGAGAACACCGTGGACAGGGAGCAGTTGCCGAGCACCACGGTCGTGACGCCGTGCCGCACCGACTCCCCGAGGCCCGGATTGACCAGCGCCTCGGCGTCGTAGTGGGTGTGGACGTCGACGAAGCCGGGCAGCACCCACTTGCCTGCGGCGTCGATCACCTCGGTGTGCGGACCGATCGGGAGCGGCTCGGGGCTGACGGCCGCGACCACGCCGTCCCGGATGCCGAGATTGCGGCGCAGCGCGGGCGTCCCGGTCCCGTCGAACCACAGTCCACCGGTCAGCACGATGTCGAAGTCGGCCATGTCCACCCCTCGCCCAGGTATGTGTGACGAGAGGTTACGCATTTGACAGAAGGAGCGTCAACGACGGAACAGGATCAAGATCAGAAAATTGGGTTAGCCTACCCTGTTCACGGCACGGCTTCTTAGTGTAGCCTCGCCTGAGAAGGTAGGGCTGGAGGTTCCCCGACATGTACGTCTGCGTTTGCGAGGCCACCACCGAGGAGACGGTGCATCAGTGCATCTCCGCGGGGGCACGGACCGCCAAGCACGTCGCGCTGGGCTGCGGCGCCGGACGCGGACGCGGCTGCGGCATGTGCCGCGACCGGATCAAGTCGATGATCGAACAGCACTACGCCACCGTCGAATGCGAGGACGAGCCGATCAGCGCCTGACGCGACCCGCGCCCCAAATACACCGTGTGAAAGCACCCGGTGAGGGTTAGGCTGAACCCACTGTTCAGCCCACCCCCATCGGAGGTGTCATGCGCGGCGACGACGAGGTCATTGCTCTTCTGAACGAGCAGTTGACCAGCGAGCTCACGGCAATCAACCAGTACTTTCTGCACTCGAAGATGCAGGCCAACTGGGGCCTGACGAAGATCGCGGAGAAGACTCGCCAGGAGTCCTTCGAGGAGATGCAGCACGCGGAGATCCTCACCGACCGCATCCTGATGCTCGAGGCGCTGCCGAATTACCAGCGGATCCTGCCGCTCCGCATCGGCCAGACGATCCGGGAGCAGTTCGTCTCGGACCTGGCCATCGAGGTCGAGGTCGTGCAGCGGCTGCGACCCGGCATCACGATGTGCCGCGGCAAGGGCGACCACACCTCCGCGGGCATCTTCGAGCGGATCCTCGCCGAGGAGGAGGAGCACGTCGACTACCTTGAGACGCAGCTCGAGCTGATCGACAAGCTCGGTGAGCAGCTCTACCTCGCCCAGTGCGTCGAACAGCCCCCGAACGTCGGCTGACGGGTCAGCGGCCGCGGGCCGCCAGCATCGCGCTGAACCCGGCCGCGCACAGCGCGAAGAGAACCGAACAGGCCGCGAACGCGGTGCCGCCGAGCGTGGTGGCACCGAGGATGGTGGTCCCTGCGCCGGTCCCGATGTACAGCACCGAGTTGTTCCACGAGACGGCGGGGGCACGACGATCGGCCATCACCGTGGTCAGGTACACCTGCGCGGTGGCGAAGAAGCTGGTGCCCGCGAAGAAGGACAGCACGAACCCGGCAAGGGCCACCGGCCACGTCCCGGCAGTGGTCGCGACCCCCAGCCCGACCGCCATCAGCAGTCCCCAGCCGACGCTGAGCACCGACACGTGCCTGCCCGCCGACGTCCAGTGGTCGATCAGCGGTCCCGCGAGCAGCGACCCGACCAGCGATCCGATGCCGACGACCATGCCGACCAGGCCGAGCACGCCGGTGCCGAACCCGAACGACGTCGCGAACAGCGCGCCCGCGTAGGCGTAGGTGCCGAGCCGCGCGGCCTGGACGAAGAAGTTGCCCGCCATGATCGTGCGGAACACACCGACCCGCCACAATCCGAACGACGAGCGCAGCGCCAGCAGCGGCGACCCGGTGCGGTTCGCGACCCGCGCTGGCTCCCGCAGCCGCAGCGCGATGAGCGTCCCCGCGACGACCAGACCCAGCGCCACCGCGGCGAACGCGAACCGCCAACTCAGCGCGGCCGCGGCGAAGGTGGCCAGCGGTACCCCGACGATCTGGCCGCCCGCGTACGCCGCGGACCCGCCCGCGATCGCGCGGCCGCGTTCCCGCGGGGCCGCCGTCTCGGCGAGGTAGGCCCACATCGCCGGGCCGACCAGAGCGCCCCCGACTCCCCCGATCACCCGGGCGGCGAGCAGCCAGCCGAGTCCGGGCGCGATCGCGCACAGCGCCTCGCCTGCCGCGAACACGGCAACGCCCGACAGGATCACCCGCTTCCGCGGCAGGTGTTCGGTGAGCGCGCCGAGCAGCGGGCTTGCCGCCGCGTAGGACAACCCGAACACCGTCACCACCCAGGCGGCCGCGGGGATGGACACCCCGAAGTCGGTGGAGATCGTCGGCAGCAGCGGGGACGCAAGGAACAGCTCCGCGCCCATCAGGAAGAACACGGCGCGGATCAGCGCATGCTGCGCCCACGGCGTGCGCGGTTCGGTCACGTGGTCACTACCTCCGCGAAGAACGGTACCGCCGCCGCGTTCTCGGCCACCGGTCCACACCCCGGTCCCGGTGCGGCAGCGTGGGATGATGACGGACATGCCGTCACGACCCTTGCCGCTGGACCCGATCGAGGAGGCGCACCGCCAGTGGGAGGCGCACGGGTGGGGCGCTGTCGCCGACGGGATGGCCGCGGTGACCTCGGTGATGCGGGCGCAGCAGATCATGATCGCCCGGGTCGAGGAGGCGCTCAAGCCGACCGGGCTGACCTTTTCCCGGTACGAACTGCTGACCCTGCTGACCTTCACCCGCACCGGGGCGCTGCCGATGGCGAAGGCCAGTGCGCGCCTTCAGGTTCACCCGACGTCGGTCACCAATGCCGTCGACCGACTCGAGAAGGCGGGCCTGGTGCGCCGGGTGCCGCATCCGAGCGACCGGCGCACGACGCTGGTCGAAATCACCAAGGCCGGGCGCGATCTGGCGCTTGAGGCAACGGAGCGACTCAACAGCAAGGTGTTCGCGGCCCCCGGCCTGTCCGCGGATAAACTCGACACCCTGGTCCGCATCCTCGCGGAGTTGCGCCGCGAGGCAGGCGACTTCGACACCGGGGGCGCGCCGACCCGATGGTGACGTGATCTGCGACGAGGAGTTCGACAGTGGCGCTGGTTCTCGGTGTCTCGGCGGGAGCGAGCGGGGCACGCGCGGTGCTGTCGCTGCCGGATCGGCCCCACCACGAGCCGGTGGCCCGCTGCGCTGTCGGGCGCGGGCCGGGGATGTCGATCGGCGAGCCCGCGGTGTCCGCCATCCGCACGCTGCGTGCGGAGGCCGCCGAGCGGGGTGAGGCGGTCGCCGCGACCGCGGTGACGGTGCGGTCCGGCCTCGAACCCGAGATCGCGGCGGATCTGGGCTCGGTGGCCAGCCGCCAGCACGTCCGGGTGCTCGCGGAAACCGCAGCGCAGGTGCGGTATCTGCGGTTCACCGGAGCGCTCCCCCGGCACGCCGTCGCGGTGCTCTACGACATCGGTCGTTCCGGACTGTCGCTGTGCCTTGCCGAGGGGGCCACCGGAACGATCATCACCTCCCGGCGCAGCGCCCTGGTCTGCGGGGACCGCCTCGACCGGCTGGTGCAGGAGACGCTGGCCGCGGCCGGCGTGTGGCGGGACCTGCAGCACTGCGCGGAGGTCACCCGGCAGCTCACCATCGATCGGGTCGCGACCGTCACCGATCCGCACACCGGTGCGGCGACGGTGGTGACCGCAGGCGACCTCACCAGGCTGATCCGCGAGGACCTGGCCGCGTCGACCTCGTTGCTGGACAAGATGGTTCGGGAATGTGGCGTCGCCCCCACCACCGCGGTCCTGCTCGGCGGTGGTGCCCAGCTACCCGGCCTCGGCACCCACCTGCAGGAGCTCCTCGGCCTTCCGGTTGCGGACGTGGCGGATCCGGCGGCGGTGGCGGCGCGGGGGGCGGTGCTCCTCGCCGCCGCCGGTGCCCCCGTCAGCCGTTGACGAATGTCGGCGCCCGCTTCTCGACGAACGCGGCCATGCCTTCCTTCTGGTCGGCGGTCGCGAACGTCGAATGAAACACGCGCCGTTCGAACTTCACGCCCTCGGCGAGGGTGGTCTCGAACGACCGGTTGACCGCCTCCTTGGCCATGATCGCGATCGGCAGCGACATCGACGCGATCGTGGTCGCCGCGTCGAGCGCGGCACCCTGCAGTTCGGCGGCGGGGACGATGCGGGCGACGAGCCCGGCCCGCTCAGCCTCCTCCGCGTCCATCGTGCGTCCGGTCAGGCACAGGTCCATGGCCTTAGCCTTGCCGACCGCGCGGGTCAGCCGCTGGGAGCCGCCGATGCCGGGGATGACGCCGAGCGTGATCTCCGGCTGACCGAACCTCGCGGTGTCGGACGCGATGATGAAGTCGCAGAGCATCGCCAGCTCGCAGCCGCCGCCGAGGGCGTACCCGGACACCGCAGCAATCATCGGGGTGCGCACCGAGGACAGCCGATCCCACTGGGAGAACAGGTCTTCCGCATACACCTGCGCGAACGTCTTGGGTTGCATCTCCTTGATGTCGGCGCCCGCCGCGAAGGCCCGCTCCGAGCCGGTCACGACGATCGCGCCGATCTGCTCGTCGGCGTCGAAGGCCTCCACCGCGGCAACGACCTCGCACATCAGGCGGCTGTTGAGCGCGTTGAGGGCCCTCGGCCGGTTCAGGGTGACGACGCCGACGCGGCCCGTGCGCTCGGTCAGGATGGTCTCGTACTCGCTCACGTCGGTGCTCACTCACTGTCCCTGGATCGGCTGCGGATATCGCCTACGATGGCGGAGAAGTCCTGACCGCCATGCCCTTCGGTGTTGAACCGGTGGTACAGCTCGGCGGCGCGCAGCCCCAGCCCGTCCTCGATGCCCGCCGCGCGCAGCGCGTTCGCGGCCAGCCCGAGGTCCTTGTCCATCAGCGCGGCGGCGAAACCGGGCTGATAGGCGTTGTTCGCGGGGCTCGTCGGCAGCGGGCCGGGCACCGGGCAGTAGCTGGTCAGCGACCAGCACTGGCCGGATGCATTGGACGCGACATCGAAGAGCGCCTGGTGGGTCAGGCCGAGCTTCTCGCCGAGTACGAACGCCTCGCTGACCGCGATCATCGAAATGCCGAGGATCATGTTGTTGCAGATCTTCGCGGCCTGCCCGACCCCGGATCCGCCGCAGTGCACCACCTTGGCGCCCATGACGTCGAGCAGCGGCCGGGCCGACGCAAAGTCGGCCTCGGAGCCGCCGACCATGAACGCGAGGGTGCCCGCCGCTGCCCCGGCAACGCCGCCGGAGACGGGAGCGTCGACGGCGCGGTGACCGGCGGCGTGCGCGCGGTCCGCCGCCTCGCGGGCGTCGGCGACGTCGATGGTGGAGCTGTCGATGAACAGGGTGCCCGCCTTGGCGACCGCGAGGATCTCGGCGTATAGGTCGAGGACCAGACTGCCGTTCGGCAGCATCGTGATCACCACGTCGGCGTCCGCGACCGCGGCCGCGGCCGTATCGGCGACGGTCAGCCCGTCCTTGAACGCCTGTTCCTGCGCGGCCGGTACCGGGTCATAGCCGGTGACCTCATGGCCCGCCCGGACGAGGTTCGCGGCCATCGGGCCGCCCATGTGCCCGAGACCGAGGAAGGCGACGGTGGGGTGGGTGGTCATGGTCGGACCCCTTCGAGGTCGGGTGCGGCGAGTCCGAGTTCGAGGTCGCCGAGCGGCTGGAAGTAGCGGTCGACGTCGGCCGCGGTGACGTCGGCGAGGGTGGCTGGCGCCCACCGCGGGGTGCGGTCCTTGTCGATGACCTGGGCGCGGATGCCCTCGACGAGGTCGTGCGAGTCGAGTGCGGCGACGGAGACCCGGAATTCCTCGTTGAGTACCTCCTCCAGGCTGCCCAGGGTGCGGGCGTGGCGCAGCGAGCGCAGCGTCACCTTCAGCGCGACCGGCGACTTACCGAGGATCTGCTCGGCCGCCTTCCGCGCCTCGGGGACGTCGCTGCCCTGCAACCGGGCGACGATCTCCTCCACGGTGTCGGCACCGTAGGCGGCGTCGATCCAGGAGCGCTGCCCGAGCAGCGGGGATTCCGGTGCGGGGCGTTCGAACTCGGCGAGCGCATCCGGGACCGACCCGGATTCGAGGGCAGCAACGAACGGGCCGAGGGAGTCCGACGGCACGAAGTGGTCGGCGAATCCGAGCGCGATGGCGTCACCGGCGTTCAGCCGCCCGGTGGTCAGCGCCACATGGGTGCCGATCTCGCCGGGCGCCCGGGACAGCAGGTGGGTGCCGCCGACGTCGGGGACGAAGCCGATCCCGGTCTCCGGCATCGCGATCGACGATCGTTCGGTGACGACCCGGACGCTGCCGTGCGCGGAGATGCCGACCCCGCCGCCCATCACGATGCCGTCCATGATCGCCACGTACGGCTTGGGGTAGCTGCCGATCGCGGCGTTGAGGATGTACTCGTCGCGCCAGAAGTCGCGGGAGCCGGTGCGGCCGAACTTGGCGTCATCGTGGATGGCGACGATGTCGCCGCCCGCACACAGCCCGCGTTCCCCGGCCCCGTCCACCACCACCGCCCGGACCTGCGGGTCGGCCTCCCATTCGAGCAGAGCGGACGCCATCGTCCGCACCATCGCATGGTTGAGGGCGTTGATCGCGCGGGGCCGGTTGAGGGTCAGCCTGCCGATCGCGCCGACCCGCGCCGCGATGACCTCCGGTTCGTTCACGCTGCTCACGTCGCGTCCGCCTTTCCTGCCACCACGCTGCGGGCGACCACCACCCGCATGATCTCGTTGCTGCCCTCCAGGATCTGATGGACCCGCAGATCCCGGACGATCTTCTCCAGACCGTACTCGGCGAGATACCCATATCCACCGTGCATCTGCAGCGCGCGATTCGCCACCTCGAAACCGGTGTCGGTGGCAAACAGCTTCGCCATCGCACACAGTTCGACCTTGCCTTCGGCGTCGGAGTCGAGCGCGGCCGCCGCCCGCCACAGCAGCGTGCGGGCCGCCTCGAGCTCGGTGCGCATGTCCGCGAGCTGAAACTGAAGCGCCTGCGAATTCACCAGCGGCGCACCGAATGCGCGCCGCTCACCGAGATACGCGACGGCCTTCTCCAGTGCCGCCTGAGCACCGCCCACCGAACACGCCGCGATGTTGAGGCGACCGCCGTTGAGCCCCGCCATCGCGATGCGGAATCCGTTGCCCTCACCGCCGAGCAGGTTCGCCGCGGGTACCCGCACGGCGTCCATGACCACCTGCCGGGTCGGCTGCGCATTCCAGCCCATCTTCTTCTCGTTCGCACCGAACGAGAGCCCGGCCGCGTCCTTCGGCACGAGGAACGCCGAGATGCCGCGCGGGCCCGCATCACCGGTCCGGGCCATCACCACGTACACGTCCGAGGTGCCCGCGCCGGAGATGAACTGCTTCACCCCGGTGAGCAGGTAATCGTCGCCGTCCCGGACCGCCTTGGTGGACAGGGCCGCCGCATCCGACCCGGCGCCCGGCTCGGTCAGGCAGTAGCTGCCGAGGTGCTCCATCGTGGCCAGCGCGGGCACCCAGCGGCGGCGCTGCGCGTCGGTGCCGTAGGTGTCGATCATCCACGTGACCATGTTGTGGATCGAGAGGTATGCGGCGATCGACGGATCCCCGGCCGCGAGCTGCTCGAAGATACGGACGGAGTCGAGCCGGGTCAGGCCCGACCCGCCCACGTCCTCGCGGATGTAGATGCCGCCCATGCCGAGCGCGCCCGCCTTCCGCAGCACGTCCACCGGGAAGTGCTTGGTCTGGTCCCATTCGATCGCGTTGGGTGCCAGGTACTCGGCGGCGAAGTCGCGGGCGGTCTCGGCGATGGCCCGCTCATCGTCGGTGAGGGTGAACATGCCGGCCGCCCTAGTCCATCGTCGGGATGACGAAGTGGTCGCCGGGAGCGGAGTCCACGGAGCGACTCTTCAGCTCGGGATGCTCCTTGGTGCCCGACGGCCAGCGCTGGGTGACCGTCTTGGTCTTGGTGTAGAAGCGGAACGAGTCCGGGCCGTGCTGGTTGAGGTCGCCGAATCCGGACCGCTTCCAGCCCCCGAAGGTGTGGTAGGCGATCGGAACCGGGATCGGGACGTTGACGCCGACCATGCCGACGTTGACCCGGTTCGCGAAGTCGCGGGCGGTGTCGCCGTCCCGGGTGAAGATCGCGACGCCGTTGCCGTACTCGTGCTCGGAGGGCAGCCGCAGCGCCTCCTCGTAGTCGGCGGCGCGGGTGACGACCAGCACCGGGCCGAAGACCTCCTCCCGGTAGATCGCCATGTCGGTGGTGACCCGGTCGAACAGGGTTGCGCCGGTGAAGAAGCCGTCCTCGTTGCCCGCGAGGGAGAAGCCGCGGCCGTCGACGACCAGGTCGGCGCCCTCGTCGATGCCGACCTGGATGTAGTGGTTCACCCGGTCGACGGCGTCCCGGCTGACCAGCGGCCCGAAGTCGACACCCTCGTCGTCGGAGCGGCCGATCGTCAGCCTCCGGACCCGCTCGGTGAGCTTCGCGACCAGCGCGTCGGCGGTCTCCTCACCGACCGGCACCGCGACGGACAGCGCCATGCAGCGCTCGCCCGCGGACCCGTACGCCGCCCCGACCAGGGCGTCCGCAACCTCGTCGAGGTCGGCGTCGGGCATCACGATCGCGTGGTTCTTCGCGCCGCCGAAGCATTGGGCGCGCTTGCCGTTGGCGGCGGCGGTCTCGTAGATGTACTGCGCGATCGGGGTGGACCCGACAAAGCCGACCGCCCTGACCCGGTCGTCGGTGAGCAGCACGTCGACGACCTCCTTGTCGCCGTTGACCACGTTGAACACGCCCGCGGGCAGACCGGCCTCGAGGAACAGCTCGGCGAGGCGCAGCGGCACCGACGGGTCACGCTCGGACGGCTTGAGGATGAACGCGTTGCCCGCGGCGAGGGCCGGGCCCGCCTTCCACAGCGGGATCATCGCCGGGAAGTTGAACGGGGTGATGCCCGCGACGACGCCGAGCGGCTGGCGCATCGAATAGACGTCGATGCCGGTGCCCGCGGATTCGGTGTATTCGCCCTTGAGCAGATGCGGGGCACCGAGCGCGAATTCGATGACCTCGAGGCCGCGCTGAATGTCACCCCGCGCGTCGGGGACGGTCTTGCCGTGCTCGGAGGACAGCAGTCGGGCGAGCGAATCCATCTCGTCCTGCACCAACTGGAGGAACCTGATCAGCACACGGGCCCGCTTCTGCGGGTTGAACGCGGCCCATTCCCGCTGCGCCGCTTCGGCGTTGGCGATGACCCCCTCCGTCTCGGCGCGGTCGGCCAGCGGGACGCGGGCCTGCACCTGACCGGTGTTGGGATCGAAGACGTCGGCGAACCTGCCGGAGCTGCCGGGGATGCGCTTGCCGCCGACAAAGTGCGTGAGTTCCTGAACCATGACCAACCGTCCTGACTGAGAGCGTGAGCGATCCTCGCGAATATGTGCTCATCCTATAGTTGGATGTCCATGCATGTCTAGATCGGCGCACCGGGAGGTACGACCCGACCTGCCGCGCATACCAGCCGGAGCCACCCGGACCGTGATGTTTGACGGCGCCCAGAAACGGTCATCCCACCAACATGCGACGCAGATCAGGGATGACTCTCGGTTCCATCGCGATCGCCGGCACGGTGTCCGGCTGCTGGGGTGGCGCAAACCCGGTCGAGGACATTCCGCACGCGTACGGCAGCCAGGCCGAGGTGGGCGGCATCGACCTGCGGAACGTTCGAATCACCCCCTCGGTCGAACCCGGAACCTGCGTCATGCAACGCGACGGCCCGTCGGAACTGTCCTTCACGGCGGTCAACACCGGCCGGGAGCCCGATCGCCTGGTCGGAATCACCAGCGACGCCGCGCAGTCGGTGACCATTGAGGCTGCGCCGGATCTGCTCCTCCTCGCCGGCGGGTCCGCCCTCGCCGCCGGTCAACCCGTCGAGCAGCTCGACACGCCGATGGCACCGGACGAACCGATCCACGTGCTGATGTACCAACTGGAAGAATGGGTGCAGCCGGGGCGGAGCGCGGCGGTCACCTTCGTCTTCGAGGTCGCAGGCAGCGCCACCGTCGAGGCACCGATCGATTCCTGCCCCTCCGGCGCACCCCGGTAGCCGCCATGTCCGCCGACCCGATGGCGGCCCGACCGGAATGACGACGAGCGCTATCCCCCGAGGGTCGAATAGAGGTCGTCGAGGTCGCGGGCGGCCCGGGCGAGGTCGTGGTCGCCGGGGGCGGTCGCCCGCAGCGCGGCATGCAGGTGCACCGGGTTCAGCTCCTGCGGCGCTGGCGCGATCGGCGGGCGCGGCAGCCCGGGCAGGTCCGTCGCGTCGCCGAACCAGTCCCCCGGATCCTCGGGTCCGTCGGAGCGGTCGTCGACGCCGTGGATCAGGGTGTCAAGGTCCACCCCGCGCAGCGTCAGCAGCAGCGTCGGGTCGGTGTCGAGCCGCTCCGCCGTCACCGCGACCAGCGCGGCCGCGTGCCGGCACGGCCACCCCTGGTCCGGGCAGGTGCACCCGAAGTCGATGTCGCCCGACCCGGTCGGCAGCAGCAGCTCCCCGAGCTCGGCGGGCACCTGGCCCGCCGCGACCGACGCGAGCACTCCCGGCGTGCCGCGGACCCGGTCCACCACCTCGCCCAGTTCCGCGGCGTCGAGGCGGCGGACCGTGACCGTCGCGGTGAACGGCTCGTTCTGACTGCCCTGTACTTCGCCGATCACGAGGCCCGGCGCGATCCGCGTCCCGAGCACCTGGCCCGCCCGGACGTGGCTGCGCCCGCGCGCGAGGCGGGCCACCTCGACGGAGCGTTCGATGGCCGCGAGCAGGGACCGACCCCAGCCGGGCGTGGCCGCCCGACGGGGCACCGCACGGCTGCTCATTCGCCGACCGCGTCGGGGCCGAGGCGCATCAGCGCGGCGAGCTCGTCGTCACTCATCTCGGTGATCCACTTCTCCCCCACCCCGACCGCGAGGTCCGCCAGTTCCGCCTTGCCGGTAAGCATCGCGTCGATCCGTTCCTCGAGGGTGCCGACGCACAGCAGCTTGCGCACCTGCACGTCCCGGCGTTGCCCGATCCGGAACGCCCGGTCGGTGGCCTGGTTCTCCACCGCCGGATTCCACCACCGGTCCAGGTGCACGACGTGATTGGCGGCGGTCAGGTTGAGTCCGGTGCCGCCGGCCTTGAGGGAGAGCAGCATGATCGGCGTCGTCGACGCGCCCTGCTGGAAGTCCCGCACCATCGCGTCGCGGGCGGTCCGCGGCACCCCGCCGTGCAGGAACGGGACCTGCACCCCGAACCGCTCGGCGAGGTACGGCGCGACGATCGACCCGAACTCCCGGAACTGGGTAAACAGCAGCACCCGCTCACCGTCCCCGAGGACGGCGTCGACGATGTCCTCGACGAGGGCGAGCTTCCCGGACCGGTGCCTGCCGCGGCGCAGCACCGCCGACCCGTCCGCGAGGTAGTGCGCGGGATGATTGCACACCTGCTTGAGCCGGGTCAGCGCCGCGAGCACCACCCCCTTGCGGGCGCGCGGATTGTCGGCGTCCCGCAGTCGCCGGGTCATGTCGTCGAGCACCGCCCGGTACAGGCTCGCCTGCTCGGCGGTCAGGTTGGCGCGCACCGTCATCTCGAACTTGTCCGGGAGATCCGAGATCACCGCCGGGTCGGTCTTGACCCGGCGCAGCACGAACGGTGCGGTGACCGCGGTGAGCCGCGCCAGCGCCGCCTGGTCGCGTTCGCGTTCGATCGGGACCGCGAACCGGGCCCGGAACTGCTGCGGCGACCCGAGCAGCCCGGGGTTCGCGAAGTCGAGGATCGCGCGCAGTTCCTCTAGCCGGTTCTCGACGGGCGTGCCGGTCAACGCCAACCGGTGCCGGGCGGGTATCGCGCGCACCGCCCGCGACTGCGCCGTCCCCGCGTTCTTCACGTGCTGCGCCTCATCGAGAACCACCCGCCCCCAGCCGATCCCACCCAGCACGTCGCGGTCGCGGGCGGCGAGCGCATAGGTGGTGACGACGAGGTCGTGTCCGGTCGCCGCGGCGATCAGCGCGTCGCCGCGCAGTCGGCCCGCGCCGTGGTGGACGTATACCCGCAGGCGCGGGGTGAAGGTCGCCGCCTCGCGCTGCCAGTTACCCACCACCGACATCGGGCACACCAGCAGCGTCGGTGGGACCGGATCGGGCTGTGTCCGGCCTGCCGTCTCCCGCTCGTGGGCGAGCAACGCCAGCACCTGCACCGTTTTTCCGAGCCCCATGTCGTCGGCGAGGACCGCACCGAGCCCGAGCTTGGACATGAACGCCAGCCAGTCCAGTCCGCGCCGCTGGTAGGGCCGCAGCGTCGCGGCCAGCCCCGCCGGGACGGCAACCGGTTCGGGACGCGACCGGGAATCGAGCAGCGCCGCAACCCATCCCGTCGACGCGATCTCGTCGACCGGCAGCGGAGGCGGGCCGGACCCGAGTTCGGCGAGCAGGCCACCCAGCGTCGAAGCGTCATCGGGTCGTGCGCCGACGTACTTCGCGGCCCTCGCGAGCGCCGCCCCGTCGGCCTGCACCCAGCGACCCCGCAGCCGGACCAGATCCGAGGCGGAGCTGGCGAGCCGGTCCAGTTCGGCGGCGGTGAGCACCAGGTCGCCGACGGCGAGTTCCCAGTTGTAGGACAGCAGCTGGCCGAGCCCGACGGCCCGGTCGTCGGTGTCGAGCAGCACCGGCGGGCTGGTCACCGTCAGCCGCAGGGAGGGCGCGGCGATCATCCATTCCCTCGGCAGCAGCAGCGCGATCCCGGCGGCGGCGAGCTCGCGGGCACCGTGCGCGACAAGGTCGGTGACCACCGGCAACGGCAGCAGCAGGTCCAGCCCGTCCGGGTCGGTGGGGACGGCGCGCAGACGCGGATAGGCCTCCATCGCGACCGCGAGTTTGCGCAACGCGAGCCGGAGCCCGTCCGGGTCGGTGTGCCGGACCGGTGCCGGCGCCTCCCCCGCCGGACGCAGGCACACCTCGAGCCGCCACAGCGCGTCCTCGGGATCGTCCCCCGAGTCGTCGGGCTCGAGGAGTCGGAGCACCAGATCCGGTTCCTGCGCGGTGGCCGACTCCCGCCATCGGGTCAGCCGGGCCTCCGCCTGCGCCGCCCCGCCCGCGTCGGCCACCGCGAGCGGGGTGTCGGTGAGCAGCGCGTGCAACAGCGGATGGCCGGCGTCCCGGCCCGCGAGCCGGCCCCGCACGATCGGATCGGTGAGCGTCTCCACGAACGCCTCGAGGGCCTTCCTGCCACCGGCGGCGCGCAGCACGCCGGGCATCGCGACCGCGAGTTCGGCGAGCCACGCGCGCTGCCCGTCGCCACCGAGCAGCCGCCACCGCACCCACCACTGGCCGTCCTCGCGGCGCAGGTCCGGCACCACCCGCCCGGCCTCCGCCCACCGACACACCCCCCGCGCGACGTGGATCAGGTAGCGGAGGTCGCCGGACAGCCGGGGATCGGCGGCGGGCAGGCCGAGCAGCAGGGAGGCGGCGGCGGGCGGCGCCAACGCCAACGCGGGCACCGTCACCTCCGCGACGGTGCCGTCGCCGTTCGGCAGTGCGACGGTGGCACGGTGCCGGAACCGGCGACCCAACACACCGGGCAGCGGCGACGGCAGATCGGCGGCGTCGCCGGGAGCTGCGGCGTCGCGCCAGAGCATCAGGCCCGACCCGGGGGACCACAGCGCGTGCACCACCGGACCATCCAATCACCCGGGCCCGACACCTGGATTTACGACCGCGGCCGGCGGAATAATGACGCTGGAGGCCGGCAGCGATGACGATTCTGATTCAGGTGCTCGAACAGGGCTACTCGCACAGCACGCCGTGGCAGCACCGCAAGTACCAGTTCGTCGACGTCACCCACGTGCTCGGGATGCGACTCGACGGCAACCGGGGCGTCTGGCTGGACATGGCCCGGCCCGGTGAATCCCATCAGCTCGCCCTCGCGCCGAACGCCGAGGACGCGATCCTGTTCCTGATGAAGGCCTTCGATGTGGTCGCTACCTGCCACCAGCAGGGTGGCTCGTGGATGGTCGGGCACGACGGGACCGACTACGCCTCCCTTGCCGCGACCCGGTTCCCGCTGCCGTGACGCGCCGCCAGGATGCGGGTTAGGACGAGATCGTGATGGTGATCGCGCGGCGGGCGTCGACCGACCCGACCGTCACCTCCGGGGCACCGCTGCGGGTACCGACGAAGACCTGCTTCACCCCGTCGCCGGTCGGATAGCTCAGCACCTCGACGACCGGGGAGGTCGCGTCGCCGTCCGGCGTGATCCGGGTCGGACCGCCGCCCTCCCCCGGCTGGCCGGGGTCGATCCCGGTCAGGTCGACCTGCAGGATGCACGCCCCGGGGACCGCGACGGGGTCGTCCGTCCCCCGCAGCAGCGGCATCTGCACGAAGCGGGCGGCCCACCCCGTGGTGCCGTCGCCCCCGAGTTCGAGGACGACGCTGTCGCGGCCCGGTTCCCGGTCCACCCCGATCGACACCAGCGACGGAAGGTCGGGTGGCTGCGGCAGCGCCGCCCCCGGCTCCACCGGCACCAGCACCCGGGTCGGGGGCGCCGCGTCCGGGTTGCCGACGACGAGCTGCCCGGAGAACGACTCGAATCGTTGACACGTGCCGCCCCTGGCTGGCCCGTCCGCGTGGGTGTCGCCGTCGGGCGTGCCGCACCCGCCGAGCAGCACCGCGACGGGGATGAGGGCGGCCAGCCCGCTCGCTGATCGTCCGGTTCCTGGCACGGTGTTGTCCTCCCGGTCGGTGGTCACCGGGTGCCCGGCGCCGCTCAGGGTAGCGGTGTCATCGGGGCTGGTCGGCGGGAACCGGATCCGGCCGGTCACCGGCGGGCCGGACGAACCGCAGGTACGCCAGCGCGAGACCGACCAACCACACCGCACCAACGACGAGGGCCACCCTGGTGTCGGCGTCGAATGCGAGGACCACGATCACGAAGCCGAGGAACGCGAGCGCCGCGAGCTGCGCGTACGGCCACAGCGGGACCGGGAAGGTCAGCGCCGCCACCTCCGCGTCGCTCATCCGGCGGCGGGACCGGTACTGCGACAGCAGGATCATCACCCACACGAAGATGGTGGCGAAGGTGGCGATCGACGCGATGACGAGGAACACCGATTCGGGGATCAGGTAGTTCAACAGCACCGCGACCAGCAGCGCGCCGATCATCACCACCACCGTCATCCACGGCACCCCGGCCCGGGTCACCCGCGTCATCACGGCAGGCGCCTGACCGCGCTGCGCCATGCCGTACATCATCCGGCCTGCGCCGAAGATGTCGCTGTTGATCGCGGACAGGGCCGCGGTGATGACGACGACGTTCAGCACGGCCGCGGCCGGCCCAACCCCGAGGCCCTCGAAGATCTGCACGAACGGGCTGCCCTCGGTGCCGACCGAATGCCACGGGGTGATCGCCATGATCACCGCCAGCGTCGCAATGTAGAACAGCATGATCCGCGCGGGCACCGTGTTCACGGCGCGGGGAATCGTGCGGGCCGGATCCTCGGCCTCGCCGGCGGTGATGCCGATGATCTCGGTGCCGCCGAACGCGAACATGACAATCGCGAAGCAGGCGACGAACCCGCCGAAGCCGTTCGCGAAGAAGCCGCCCTCGGCCCACAGGTTGCTCACCCCCTCGGAGGTGTCGTGGATGCCGAACCCGAAGATCAGGATCGCAACGCCCGCCGCGATCATCGCGATGATCGCGGCCACCTTGACCAGGGTGAACCAGAACTCCAGCTCGCCGAACACCTTGACGCTGAGCAGGTTCAGTGCCCCGATGAAGAACACGATCGCCAACACCCAGATCCAGCGGGGGACATCGGGGAACCAGAAGCCCATGTAGACGCCGAACGCGGTGACGTCGGCGAGGCACACGACGATCATCTCGAACGTGTAGGTCCAGCCGGTCAGGAATCCGGCGAGCGGTCCGAGGTGTTTGCCTGCGTACTCGCCGAACGAGCCGGAGACCGGGTTGCGGACCGCCATCTCACCGAGCGCCCGCAGCACGATGTAGACGACGACGCCGCCGATCAGGTACGCCAGCAGCACCGACGGTCCGGCCTTCTCGATGGCCTCGGCCGAGCCGTAGAACAGTCCGGTCCCGATCGCCGAGCCGAGCGCGATGAAACGGATGTGGCGGGCCGACAAACCCCGGGTCAGCGCCGACGCGGCGTCCTTCACTGCGGAAATCCCCCAGACTGGTCGGGCATGCGTGCGACCAGGACTTTAGTCGTGTTACGCGGGTCACCCGATCGCGGCTCCGCCCCGATGCCGCGGGTTCGACCGCTGACGCTAAGATCGCTGCCAGGTCATGAGTGCCAGTGCCAAGCCCCGGCTCGCTGGTCGGCAACCCTCCATCCGCGGTGGGGTGCCCCGGGTGATGACCTGGTTGTTCGAGAACACGTCGGATGACAAGCGCGGGTCCGCTGGGACGGACCCACCGACAGGGCCACGACCCACCGGAGGTTCACCATGTGTTGTTGTCGCAGATAGGCCCGATCAGCCCTCGGCGCCGGAGACGCGCCCCATCTCCCGACACCCCTGGAGCCAGAGTCACCCATGAGTGAGAACACGATCGATCCGACGGCAGGGTGGAGCTTCGAGACGAAGCAGATCCATGCCGGGCAGACCTCGGACGCCACCACCAAGGCCCGGGCGCTGCCGATCTACCAGACCACCTCGTACACCTTCGACAGCACCGACCACGCCGCGGCGCTGTTCGGGCTTGCCGAACCCGGCAACATCTACACCCGCATCATGAACCCGACGCAGGACGCGGTCGAGCAGCGGATCGCCGCGCTCGAGGGCGGCGTCGCCGCGCTGCTGCTCGCCTCCGGGCAGGCCGCGACGACGTTCGCGCTGCTGAACCTCGCGGGTGCTGGCGACCACGTGGTCGCCAGCCCGCGGCTGTACGGCGGCACCTACAACCTCTTCCACTACACCCTCGCGAAGCTCGGCGTCGAGGTCACGTTCGTCGGGGACCCCGACGACCTCGAGCAGTGGCGGGCCGCGATCCGCCCGACCACCGTCGCGTTCTACGGCGAGTCCATCTCGAACCCGCGCAACGACGTGCTCGACATCCCCGGGATTGCCGCGGTCGGGCATGCGGCGGGGATCCCGCTGATCGTCGACAACACGGTCGCCACCCCGTACCTGCTGCGCCCGCTCGAGCACGGCGCGGACATCGTCGTGCACTCGGCGACGAAGTACCTCGGCGGCCACGGCACCGCGATCGCCGGGGTCATCGTCGACGGCGGCACCTTCGACTGGACGCAGGGCAGGCATCCCGGCTTCACCACCCCCGATCCCAGCTACCACGGTGCCGTCTTCGCGGACCTCGGTGCGCCCGCCTACGCGCTCAAGGCCCGCGTGCAGCTGCTGCGCGACCTCGGGTCGGCGGTGTCGCCGTTCAACGCGTTCCTGATCAGCCAGGGCATCGAGACGTTGAGCCTGCGGATCGAACGGCACGTGCAGAACGCGCAGCGGGTCGCGGAGTTCCTGGATGCCCGGTCGGACGTCACGTCCGTCTCCTATGCGGGGCTGCCGAGCTCGCCGTGGCACGAGCGGGCGCGGGCGCTGATCCCGAAGGGTCCGGGCGCGATCGTCGCGTTCGAACTCGAGGGCGGCGCCCCGGCAGGCAAGAAGTTCGTCGATGCCCTGACGCTGCACAGTCATGTCGCTAACATCGGCGACGTGCGTTCGCTCGTGATCCACCCCGCCTCGACCACCCACGCCCAGCTGTCCCCGGAGGAGCAGTTGGCCTCCGGCGTCACACCCGGACTGGTGCGGCTGGCCGTCGGCATCGAGGGGATCGACGACATCCTGGCCGACCTCGAGACCGGATTCGCGGCGGCGAACTCTTGACAGTCGGCTCCGTCTCGGGCGCCCGTCCGGCCGGCACCCCCGCGGGGTTCCCGCCGCCGGACGGGCGGCTGACGCACATCCCGATCGGCGCGCTCACCCTCGAGAGCGGCGCCGTGCTGCCCGACGTCGTGCTCGCGGTCCAATGCTGGGGCACGCCCACCGCGGCCCGGGACAACATCGTTCTCGTCGAGCACGCGCTGACCGGCGACTCGCACGTCACCGGCCCGGCGTCCGCCGACCACCCGTCGCCCGGCTGGTGGGACGGCATGGTCGGGCCCGGCGCGCCGATCGACACCGACGAGTGGTGCGTCGTCGCCACCAACGTCCTCGGCGGGTGCCGCGGCAGCACCGGCCCGGCGACGCCAGCCCCGGACGGGCGGGCGTGGGGGTCCCGGTTCCCGGGGATCTCGGTGCGCGACCAGGTGACCGCCGAGGTGGCGCTCGCGGACCGGCTGGGAATCGAGCGGTTCGCGGCCGTCCTCGGCGGGTCGATGGGCGGCATGCGCACCCTGGAGTGGATCGTCGGCCACCCGGACCGGGTGACGGCCGCGCTCGTCCTCGCGGTCGGCGCCCGCGCCACCGCCGACCAGATCGGCACCCAGACCACGCAGATGGCGGCCATCACCGCCGACGCCGACTGGCAGGGCGGCGACTACCACGGCACCGGACGCTCGCCGGAGGCCGGTCTCGGCATCGCCCGCCGCATCGCGCACCTGACGTACCGCACCGAGGGCGAACTCGACTCCCGGTTCCGGAACGCGGCGCAGGACGGTGAGGACCCGCGCCACGGTGGCCGCTACGCGGTGCAAAGCTACCTCGAGCATCAGGCGGCGAAGCTGGTCACCCGCTTCGATCCGGCCACCTACGTGCTGTTGTCCGAGGCGATGAACCGGCACGACGTCGGCCGCGGCCGCGGCGGCGTGGAAGCAGCCCTTGCGGCGTGCACCGTGCCGACGATCGTCGGCGGGGTCGACTCGGATCGGCTGTATCCGCTGTGGCAGCAGCGGGAGATCGCGGACCACCTCGCCGGCTGCGAGGGCCTGCGGGTGGTGCATTCGAAGGACGGGCACGACGGCTTCCTCACCGAGGCTGCGTGGGTCACCACCCTGCTCGGCGAGACGATGGCCCTGGCGCGGGCGCATCGGGCGGGCTGCCGGGTCCGATAGCGGATCCGTCGACGCGACACACCCGCGGTGTTTGGCGGCCCGCACCCCGATCATTAGCATGGGGAATCGTGCCCGTCCCCGACTCGCCGCCCACGATCGCCGCATCGAACGAGCAGTCCGCACCGGGCGCCCCCGGGGCGTCCTGGCTGCTCCCGACGGACGGGACCCGAGTCACGGTCGGCATCGGCGCGCTGCGCCTCGAGAGCGGGTCCGTGCTGCCCGATGTCGTCCTCGCCGTGCAGTGCTGGGGCACCCCAACCGCAGCGCGCGACAACATCGTGCTGGTCGAGCACGCGCTCACCGGCGATTCGCACGTCACCGGCGAGGCCGGACAGGGATCCGCCACTGCCGGATGGTGGAACGACCAGGTCGGCCCCGGCGCGCCGCTGGACACCGAGGAATGGTGTGTCGTCACCGCGAACGTGCTCGGCGGATGCGACGGATCCACCGGCCCGGCATCGCCGGCACCGGACCGTGCCGCGTGGGGCTCCCGGTTCCCGGCGATCTCCATCCGCGACCAGGTCGCCGCCGAGGCCGTGCTCGCGGACCTGCTCGGGGTGGACCGCTTCGCGGCGGTCATCGGCGGCTCGATGGGCGGCATGCGCGCCCTCGAGTGGATGGCCGGACACCCGAACCGGGTGCGGTCCGCGCTGGTGTTGGCGGTCGGAGCGCGCGCCACCGCCGACCAGATCGGCACCCAGACCACCCAGATCGCGGCCATCACCGCCGACCCCGACTGGCAGGGCGGCGACTACCACGGCACCGGGCGCTCCCCCCGGGCCGGGCTGGCCCTCGCCCGCAAGATCGCACACCTGACCTACCGCGGCGACGCGGGCCTGGACGGGCGCTTCGCGAACGATCCCCAGCCGGGTGAGGATCCCGGGGCGGGCGGCCGGTACGCGGTGCAGAGCTATCTCGACCATCAGGCGAGGAAACTGACCTCCCGGTTCGACCCCGGCAGCTACGTGGTGCTCACCGACGTCATCAACCGGCACGACGTCGGCCGCGGCCGCGGTGGCGTCGCGGCC
This sequence comes from Rhodococcus sp. NPDC058505, assembly GCF_042720095.1. Classification (NCBI taxonomy): domain Bacteria; kingdom Bacillati; phylum Actinomycetota; class Actinomycetes; order Mycobacteriales; family Nocardiaceae; genus Rhodococcus; species Rhodococcus sp. NPDC058505. The sequence continues at coordinate 215,429 of NZ_JBHXNB010000004.1, read as the reverse complement.
GCCCTCACCGCGACCCCGGTCCCGGTTGTCGTCGGCGGCATCGACTCCGATCGGCTGTTCCCGCTGCGGCAGCTCGAGGAACTCGCGGACCTGCTGCCGGGCTGTGACGGGCTGCGGGTGGTCCACTCCGCGGACGGCCACGACGGGTTCCTCACCGAGGCCGCGTGGGTGCGCGGGCTGCTCGGCGAGACGATGGAGCTGGCGCGCGCCGGGCGCACCGGCTGACCGGCGGGCGGGACGCAGTTTCGCGAATGCTCCATCGCGCGTGTCTCGGCTCGATAACATCGCGCCGTGCTCCCTACAGCTTCCGCCTCGACCACCACCCGGCCGCTCCCCCGGCCGCTGGTGGACTTTCCACCGACCGACGGAACGGTGGTCCATCTCGGGATCGGCACCCTGCCGCTCGAGTCGGGCGGGCAGCTGCCCGACGTCACGGTCGCCGTCCAGTGCTGGGGTGAGCCGAGCCGCGACCTCGACAACATCGTGTTGATCGAGCACGCGCTGACCGGCGACTCGCACGTGATCGGGCCCGCGGATGACGCCCATCCCACCCCCGGCTGGTGGCAGGGCATGGTCGGGCCCGGTGCCCCGATCGACACCGACGAGTGGTGCGTGCTCGTCACCAACGCCCTCGGCAGCTGCCGCGGAACGACCGGGCCCGCGTCACCGGCACCGGACGGGCGCGCCTGGGGCTCGCGGTTTCCCGCGATCTCGGTCCGCGACCAGGTCGAGACGGAACGGGCGCTGGCGGACCTGCTGGGTATCGACCGGTTCGCCGCGGTCGTCGGCGGCTCGCTCGGCGGCATGCGCGCCCTGGAGTGGATCATCGGCCACCCGGACCGGATCGCATCGGCGCTGCTGCTGGCGGTCAGCCCGCGGGCCACCGCGGACCAGATCGGCGGCCACACCGCCCAGATCGATGTCATCGCGTCGGACCCGAACTGGCATGGCGGCGACTACTACGGCACCGGCACCTCGCCGGACAACGGGCTGAACATCGCCCGCCGGTTCGCGCACCTGACGTACCGCGGCGCGGCCGCCCTCGACGACCAGTTCGAGAACGCCGAGCAGGACGGCGAGGACATCTGGACCGGCGGCCGGTACGCGGTGCAGAGCTACCTCGAGCATTGCGCGTCCAAGCTGGTGGCGACCTTCGACGCCGGCTCGTTCGTCGCGCTCACCCACTGCGCCAACAAGCACGACGTCGGCCGGGGCCGCGGCGGCATCGCCGCCGCGCTGTCCTCGACGCCGGTGCCGGTGGTCGTCGGCGCCATCGACTCCGACCGGATCATGCCGCTGCACCAGATCGAGGAGATGGCGAATCTGCTCCCCGGGTGCGACGGCACCCGAGTGGTGCACTCGCTGGCGGGGCACGACGGCTTCCTCACCGAGGTCTCGTGGGTGACCGAACTGGTTGCCGAGACCCTGGGGCTGGCCAGGACCGCGCGCCCCGCCCGGTAGCCGCCGCCCCTCGGGGCGCGGCCGCGGCTCAGCCGGTCCCGAGCGGGTCGATCGAGACCGCGAGCCAGACGATGGTGCCACCGACGAGGGTGAGGGCGGCCACGTCGAAGGGCTGCCCGCGCACGGCGAGCAGGCCGACCTCCTCCGGTTGCAGGCAGAGCCGGAACCCGGCCGCCAGCAGTGTCGCGATCCCGAAGACGAAGGCCCCGCGCCGCCACCGATCGGCGAGCACGAATCCGACGCCGACCAGAACCACCGCTGCCACCACGAGCAGCGGCAGGTTCCGGCGCGCGAACCCCGGCTCACGGGCCGGGGTGCCAGCCGAGGCGTTCACCGGCGGTCAGGCCGACTCGGCCGCGAGCTGCTCGGCCCGCTCGACCACGTTGCTGAGCAGGAACGCCCGGGTCAGCGGGCCGACACCGCCGGGGTTCGGGGAGAGGAATCCGGCGACCTCACGCACCCCGTCGGCGACGTCTCCGCGCAGCCCGTCCGCGGTGCGGGACACCCCCACGTCGAGGACCGCGGCACCCGGCTTGACCATGTCCGCGGTGATCAGGCCAGCGACACCCGCGGCGGCGACGACGATGTCGGCGCGGCGCACCTCGGCGGCCAGGTCCTTGGTGCCGGTGTGGCAGAGGGTGACGGTGGCATTCTCGGACCGACGGGTCAGCAGCAGCCCGATCGGGCGGCCGATGGTGACACCGCGGCCGACGACGGTGACGCGGGCGCCGTCGATCGGCACGTCGTACCGGCGCAGCAGGTGCACGACCCCGCGCGGGGTGCACGGCAGGGTGGCGTCCTTGCCGAGCACCAACCGGCCCAGGTTCACCGGGTGCAGCCCGTCCGCGTCCTTGTCCGGGTCGATGCGCTCAAGGGCGGCGTTCTCGTCGAGGTGCTTGGGCAGCGGCAGCTGCACGATGTAGCCGGTGCACTCGTCGTTGGCGTTGAGCTCGTCGATGACGGCCTCGAGCTCGGACTGGGTGATGTCGGCGGGCAGGTCGCGGCGCAGCGAGTTGATCCCGACCTTCGCGCAGTCCGCGTGCTTGCCGCGCACATACGACGCGGAGCCGGGGTCGTCGCCGACCAGGACGGTGCCCAGTCCGGGGGTGATGCCCTTGGCCCTGAGTGCGTCCACCCGGGCCTTCAGGTCGATGAAGATCTCGTCGCGGGTTGCCTTGCCATCCAGGATCGTCGCAGTCACGGCGACCATTGTTTCAGGTAAGACTGGACTCATGGCACACAGTCCTGAACTCGCGCCGGAATTGCGGGGTCCGCGGGTGCTGCTGACCCCGCTGACCGCCGAGCACCGGACCCGGCTACGGGAGATCCACCGGGAGCCCGAGGTGCGGCGCTGGTGGCAGATGCCGGACGACGACTGGCCCGACGCGGCGGAACCGAACACCACCCGGTACACGGTGCTCGCGGACGGGGTGATCGTCGGCTACGCGCAGTGGTACGCCGAGCCCGATCCGGAGTACCGCCGCGCGGGCCTCGACCTGTTTCTGTCCGCCGCGGCGCAGGGTCGCGGCCTCGGCACCGAGGTGGTGCGGGTGCTGTGCGCGCACCTGATCGACGACCACCACCATCACCGTCTGGTGATCGACCCGACGGTGTCGAACACGGCGGCGATCGGCTGCTACCGCAAGGTCGGCTTCCGGGATGTCGGGGTGATGCGCGAGTATGCGATGCGGCACGACGGCAGCTGGGACGACGGCCTGCTGATGGACCTGCTTGCCCGCGAGTTCGTCCGCTGACCCGCCGTCACTCCCCGACCACGAGGCCGTGCGCGGCGGCCATCGCGACGGCCTGAGTCAGATCGATCTTGGCTCCGGCGAGTTTTGCGGTGGTCCACAGCGAGGCGTCGGCGTGCGCGCCGCGCAGGTCCGCCCCGTCCAGGCGCAGACCGAAGGTGCGGGCACCGTGCAGGTCCACCGCCCGCAGCGCGGTCTCCCGCAGGTCCGTCTCGACGAGGTTCGCCTCCCGCAGCCGGCAGTCGGTGAAGTCGACGCCGCGCAGATCCGCCCCGCCGAGGGAGGCCAGGGTGAAGTCGACCTCGTCGAATTCGATCGGGCGCAGTCGACACTGCTCGAACCTCGACCCCAACATCGTGGAACTGTGAAATTCGCTGTGCCACAACGTGGCCCGCACGAAGTCGCAGGACCGGAAGGCGGCGACCCGGTGCACGGACCCGGACAGGTCCGCGCCGGTGAAGTCGCAGTCGGTGAACACCACCCGCTCGGTGCGCAGTTCGCTGAGGTCGGCGTCCCGGAAGGTGCACCCGGTGTAGTGCCGGTCCACCCAGTGTTGACCCGCGAGCCGCGCATCCGAGTAGTCCTCGCCGACGAACTCCTGAATCTGCTCCTGCGCCATACCCCGATACTGCCCTGCCGCACCGAAGGGCGGGACGGGCGGTACCGACGTCCGCGGGCGGGCGGGCGGTCCGGCCGACGCGGTGAACTCCCGCCGACGACGACGCGACCACCACACGACGACGTCGTGAAACCCTGCCGAACTCCCTGCGCACGAGTCGATTTCGATGTTTTCGCTCACTAGCGTCCTGTGACGAGCGCCCGATCCGGGCGCCTTCGTACGCGAAAGGACTTCCATGTCGCACAGTCGACGTCCCGGTGGACGCCGTCCGGCCCTGTTGGTGCGCGGCGCAGCCGTCGCAGCCGCCGCCGTTGCCGTCACCACGCTGGGCACCGCCGCCGCGCAGGCCGCCCCGAACCCGCTCGACGACCTCGTCGGCATGTTCGGGACCGGTTCGAGCGGCACCGGCTCCCTGGCCGGGCCCGGCACCACCCTTCCCGCCGGCTTCGACCTGCAGGCGCACCGCGGCGGCATGGGCGAGACGATCGAGGAGTCGCTGCCCGCGTTCCGGAAGGCCCTCGAACTGGGGGTGACGACGCTCGAACTGGACGTCGTGATGAGTGCCGACGGCGTCCCCGTGGTGTGGCACGACGCGACCATCTCGTCGAACAAGTGCTCGGACACCGCGGCGGCCACCGAGAACGACCCGCAGTTCCCGTACGTCGGCGACGCCATCCACGACCTCACCTGGGCCCAGCTCCAGACCCTCGACTGCGACAAGAAGCTCGCCGCACACCCGGACGCCGAGACGATCGAGGGCAACAAGCTGATCCAGCTGCGCGAGGTCTTCACGCTCGCCGCCGCGCACGGGGCGGACGTGCACTTCAACATCGAGACGAAGATCGAGGCGGACCGCCGCGAGCTCACCGCGGAGCCCGAGGAGTACGTCGACGCGATCCTCGACGAGGTCCGCGCCGCGGACGTCGTCGACCGGGTGATGATCCAGAGCTTCGACTGGCGGTCACTGCCGCTGGTGCGCGCCGCGGAGCCGTCCATTCCACTGGTGATGCTGTGGAACGAGCCCAAGTGGGTCCCGGGCTCGGCCTGGACCGGCCCCGTCGACTACGACGCCGTCGGCGGCGACATCTTCGAGGCCGCGGAGCAGTTGGGCGCCGACGTGATGTCGCCCTCGCACAGCCTGGTGGACGAGGCGCTCGTCACCGGCGCGCACGAGGCGGGTCGCGTCGTGGTCCCGTGGACCGTCGACGATCCCGCCCGGATGCACGCGCTGATCGACCTGGGGGTCGACGGCATCATCACCAACTACCCGACCCGACTGCGGGCCGTGCTGGCCGAGCGCGGGATGGAGCTGCCGCGGGCGTACCCCGCGCCGTGAGCCCCCGCCGCACGCGTCCCCGGCACCGGGAGCCGGGGACGCGTGCGGCACCCGGTGCCGCCGGGGACCACCGCGCGTCGGAGAGGTCCGCGCCGACGCATTCGTCGATCTCCTCCGCTGGTCACCGTTCCAGGGCTGGCTCGGGCACCGGATGGTCGGCCGCCTGCTGCGCGTCCGCGGGCCTGCGAACGAACAGGCACGCCGCGATCAGCACGAACGACAGGATGCCCGCGACGAGGAAGACCGCCCGCACCCCCTCAACGATCGCGTCGGGCGAGTCGGCGTCCGCGGCGGATCGCGAGGCGACCACCGTCATCACCGTGACGAACATGGCCGTGCCCGCGGCGCCAGCCACCTGCTGGAAGGTGCCAACCACCGCCGAGCCGTGCGCGTAGAGGTGCGGGGCCACCGACCCCAACCCGGAGGTCATCAGCGGCGTGAAGGTCGCGGCGAGGCCGAGGCACAGGGCGATGTTGGACAGCAGCAGCCACCACAGCGACGTCGAGGCGCTCACCGCGATCAGCATCCACACACCGATGCTGACGAGGATCGATCCGGGGACCACCAGCACGAGCGGGCCCCGCCGGTCGTAGACGCGGCCGACGATCGGCCCCGCGATACCCATCAGCAGGCCGCCGGGGAGGGTGATGAGGCCCGTTTCGAACGGGTCGAGGTGCAGCACCGACTGCGCGAAGTACGGGACGATGATGAAGGTGCCCATCATCGTCGCCATGCCGACCAGCATCGCGACGACGGAGATGGTGAACTGGCGGGAGCCGAACACCCGCAGGTCCAGCAGCGCCCGGTCCTCGCGTTGCAGCCGCGACTGTCGGGCGATGAAGCCGGCCAGCGCGGCCGCACCGATCAGGAACGGCACCCACGCCGGGGTGGTCGAGGATCCCTGCGCGGACTCGCCGATGCCCACCAATCCGTACACCAGGCCACCGAATCCGAGCACCGCGAGCGGGACGGACATCAGGTCGACGCGCGCCGCCGACGTCTCGGACACCGACACCACGAACCGTGCGCCGACGACCAACGCCACCACGGCGAACGGGGCAACGAACCCGAAGATCCACCGCCACCCGAAGTGGTCGAGGATGAATCCCGACATGGTCGGTCCGAGCGCGGGCGCCACCGCGATCACGATCGAGATGTTGCCCATCATCGCGCCCCGGCGGGCGGGCGGAACCAGGGTCATGACCGTCGTCATCAGCAGCGGCAGCATGATGGCCGTCCCCGATGCCTGCACGATCCTGGCGATCAGCAGCACCCCGAATCCGGGTGCGGCGAACGCGATCAGGGTTCCCGCCGTGAACAGCGACATCGCGAGCAGGTACAGCGAGCGGGTGGGGATGCGCTGGATGAGATAGCCGGTGAGCGGGATGATCACCGCCATCGTGAGCATGAACGCGGTCGTGAGCCACTGCCCGACGCTCGGCGGCACACCCAGTTCGACCTGGAGGACCGGGATGGCGATGGACATCACCGTCTCGTTGAGGATCACGACGAAGGTGGCGACCAGCAGGACGCCGATCACCTGGAGGTGTCGCCGCTCGATGCGGTCGCCGACGGCGGGCCCGTCGGCGGTGTCGAGACGGGTGGACTCGGTCACGATTGACCTTTCGGGTGGTGGGAGCTGGGTCACGCCGGCGGCCGACGGCACGCCAGGGGAGGATCCCGAACCTACTGCTCCCCCGCGGTGCCACGCCACCGGATTTCGGTGCGCTGGTGTTTCGTGGGAGAGGGTCGCACGGCCCACCGACACGTTTCGGCCGGCGGGTCGGCGCCGAACGGGTGGTTATCGCGGCATCGCCCGAGAGGCCTGCCCGGCAACAGCCCGTTCGCTGCGGCTCGCCGCCGCGGTGGCAAGCTGAACGCCGTGTTCCGAGTGATGTTCCATGAGCCCCGCATCCCACCCAACACCGGCAACGCGATCCGGATGGTCGCCGGCACCGGGTGCGAACTCCACCTCGTCGGGCCGCTCGGGTTCGATCTCTCCGAGCCGAAGCTGCGCCGGGCCGGACTGGACTACCACGACCTGGCGTCGGTGACCGTGCACGCGGACCTGTCCGCGGCGTGGGCGGCGCTGTCCCCGCAGCGGGTGTTCGCGTTCACCGCGCACGCGAGCACCGGATACGCCGACATCGCCTACCTGCCGGGTGACGTGCTGCTATTCGGGCCGGAGCCGACGGGCCTGTCGGAGGAGGTGTTGGCGGACCCGCACGTCACCGACCGGGTGCGGATACCGATGGTGCCGGGCCGCCGGTCACTGAACCTGTCCAACGCGGCCGCCGTCGTCACCTACGAGGCCTGGCGCCAGCACGGCTTCGCGGGAGGCGAATAGACGACACAGCGCGGGAGGCGAATAGGCGACACAGCGCCGGAAGCGAATAGCCGGACGCGGTCACCGCGCCCCGGCCGCGATGTCGAGGAACTCGCGGGCGGACCCGCGGACCCCGCGGTCGCGATCCCAGACGGCGAGCAGCCGCCGCGGAATCCGCAGGCCCTCGAGCGCGACGCCGACGAGGCGGCCGTCCGTCAGGTCCGCCGCGACCGCCAGCGACGAGACCACGGCGGGGGCGTTGCCCGCGACGACGGCGGCCTTGACGGCGGTGCAGGACGTCAACTCGAGCAGCGGTGCCACGCATCCCGGGACGGCCTGCTCGAGGGTGGTGCGGGTACCGGACCCGAACTCCCGCTGGATCAGCGGGGTGCGGGCGAGTTCGGCGGGCGAGATCGGCCCGGACCGGGCCCACGGGTGGCCGGGCGGAACAACGACCACCAGCTCGTCGCGGGCCACCTCCCGCGCGTCGAGACCCGCGGGCACCTCGGGCCCCTCCACGAAGCCGAGGTCGGCGTCACCGCCGAGGACGTGGGCGGCGACGTCGGCGGAGTTGAGCAGCCGCACCGAGGTCACCACCTTCGGGTTCTTGCGGCGCATCGTCACGGTCCACGCCGGGACCAGGTACTCGGCGATGGTCATGCTCGCGGCAACGGTGAGGTTCGCTTCCCGCTCCCCCCGGAGCGCGGAGACGCCGGAGGCGAGATGTTCTGCGGCGGTGAGTGTTCCGGTGGCCCATTCCAGTACCAGGCCGCCCTCGTAGGTGGGGGTGACGCCGGTGGTGGTGCGGTCGAACACCTTGATGCCGAGCTGCCGTTCGGCCGACCGGACCCGGGCGCTGACGGCCTGCTGACTGAGGCCGTGCTCGCGTCCGGCCGCCCCCATGCTGCCCAGCCGGGCGACGGAAACCAGCACGTCGAGTGCGGCCAGTTCGGGGACCCGGGGCGAGAGCGGCATGGCCGCCAGACTACCTCGGCAACAAACAGCGCTTGTGGGGTGACAACCGTGAGCTGCCCACCCGGATCAGAGGACGACGACCGCCAGCGCCGCCACGATCAGGGCGACCCCCGCGAGGATGACGAGCACCCACAGCAGGATTCGCCCGGCGGGTCCCGGCTCCGAGTCGGGGTCATCGTCGCCCGAGATCACGGCGGCGGTGCCGCCCGAGGGCACGGCGGCGGTGCCGCCCGAGGGCACGGCGGCGGTGCCGCCCGAGGGCACGGCGGCGGTGCCGCCCGAAATTACGGCGGCGTCCCTGCCGACCGGCTCGGGGTCCGCGGCGGCGGTGGCCGCCTCGGGCAGGACCGTCGCGACCGCCGCCGCGCTGGCCCCCGCCTCGATCACCACCACGTCCGGGGTGACCGTCTCGTCCGCCGCCGCACCCGACGCGGCCGCCTCCGCCGTCAGTTCGGGCGGCAGCAGCGGACCCCGGATCGCGGTCAACACCTCGGTCACGTCGTAGGACGGCGGCAATCCGATCGGCTTGTTCGGCCGGGTGGAGCTGCGGAACCCGGCGGCGAGGATCGCGGCACCGAGCGCCGCGGCCTGCTCCGGCCCCGGGCCGACGACGACGTGCACCCCGAACTTGCCTGCGAGCGCGTCGGCAACCCCCCGCAGCGCGACATCGTCGCGGGCGACCAGTCCGTCGCCGGTCACCACCACCGCGTCCAGGTTCGACGGCAGCCAGCCGAATGCGCCGAGCGCGGTGGACAACTGCGCGGTCGGCGACGATCCGCGGCCCGCGGCGAACCAAAACGAGCGGCCGCTGGACACTCCGGACCGGACCAGGGTGACCGTCGCGCCCGCGTCGTCGACGTGATAGCTGCCGATCAGCTGGCCGGGCTTCTCGGCAACCTCGGACTCGAACCAGGCGCAGGCCGCCTCCGCATCGGAGACGAGCGAAAGATCGTTCAGGCCCGCATAGTTCAGTGAGTTGCGCAGGTCCGCAACGAGGTCGCCGTCCCACATGGACGGGTACGCGGCGACCACGGTCGGTGCGCCGCCGTCGCGGCCGCCGAAGGTGGGGAGGGGCTCACACTCGCGCACCAGTCCGCGCATCGCGGACGCGACGACGTCCTCGGCGCGATACCGGGTCCCGTCACTGGCGGCGATGCCTTCCGGATCTCCGACTCGGCCAACGAATCCCGACACCGTTGCGACGAACTCGGTACCCTCCGGCGGATCGCCGCCCCCGAGGACCACCTCGCCGTTCGAACAAACGTAGAGCACGGTGTCCCGGACGATGACGATCGGATCGGGGGTGCCTGGCTCGTTCGACGCGACAACCAGCGTCGACACCAGGCTGCCGATTCGGACCCCAATTCCCACAGACATGCGCACTCCATTCGGTGACGAACAGAGTGCAATCTACGCGCCCGCCGCGGCGGATCGAACGTCAGGCGCGAAGCGCGTCGACCGCCGCCTCCAGCAGTTCGGCCGCCTCGTCGGCGACGGCAGCGAGCTGCGGGTTGCCGGTGACCTCGACCATCAGCCGGGGGTTCATCGCCTCAACGACCACCGCGTCACCGTCGGCCCGCACCACCACATTGCAGGGCAGCAGCAGCCCGATCCGCGGGTCGGCGCCGACCGCCCGGTTCGCCAGTCCGGGATTGCACGCGCCGAGGATGAGGTAGCGGTCCAGGTCCGCGCCGATCTTCGCCTTCAGCGTTGCCTGCATGTCGATCTCCGTGAGCACGCCGAACCCCTGCTGCTGCAGCGCGTCCCTGGTGCGGGCGACCGCGTCGTCGAAGTCCGCGGTGAGGGTGATTCCGATGCCGAGTTCCATGGTGCGTCTTCCCTTCTCAGTGGTGTTCGGGCTGCTCCCACGGACCGCACTCGAGCAGGATGTCGATGGCGGTACCGTCGCCCTGCTGCCGCAGGACGTGTTCGAGCGCGTCGACGCGCAGCCCCCGCGCGGCCGGTGCGAGGTCCGCGATGCCGGGCAGGATGGTCGGGTCCGGTGGGCCGCCGGTCCCGCGGTGATGGTTGTCGATCGAGTGTCCCAGGTACAGCAGGCGCCCGCCCGGGTCGAGCCACCGCGCTGCCGTCGCGATCAGCGCCTGCAGCTGCGGGATCGGCAGGTGCAGGAAGCTGATCAGCACCAGGTCAGCGGCGCCGTCCGGAACCAGGTTCGTGACATCGCCTACCCGCCAGTCGATCCGGCCGTCGGGGTCCTTGGCGCGGGCCTGTTCGATCGCGACCTCGGAGTGGTCGACGGCGGTGACCCGCCACCCCTGGCGGGCCAGCCAGCGGGCGTGCCTGCCGTCCCCGCAGGCCAGGTCCACCGCATGCCCCGGGGACGCGCCAGCCAGCCGCTGGCGGACGGTCTCCGCGGGTTCGCCGCCCCACGGGTCCGGCCGGTCCCGGTAGCGCTCGTCCCAGGCCGCGGCGTCCATCTCGGTCACGCCAGTGTGAGGAAGAGCTTCTCAAGCTCCGCCTCGGTCATCGGTTCCTGGTTCTCCCTGCTGGCGCCCTGCAGGCAGTCACGCAGGCCGGTCGCGACGATCTTGAAGCCTGCGCGGTCCAGCGCTCGGGAGACCGCGGCGAGCTGGGTGACCACGTCCTTGCAGTCGCGGCCGTCCTCGATCATCGAGATCACGCCCGCCAACTGTCCCTGTGCCCGGCGCAATCGGTTGAGCACCTGGGCGATGCTCTCCTCGTCTCCGGTCATCTTTCGGCACCTGCACTTTCTCTCGACGTCCCGATACCCCCAGGGTACCCCTCGGGGTATTTGACGGATCTCGTGGCGGGGCGGCCGTGGCACGCTCACACTGGAGGCACAGAGGCGAACGCTCCCCCGTCCACGACCACAGGAGACCTCCATGACCAGCAATGGCCCCTTCGGATTCGATCCCGACGACCTCGACCGCCTGGCGAGGCAGGTCGGGGAGGGCATCCGTGAGACCGTCGACCGGATCGGCGACATCATCGGCGATGCCGGGCTCGAGTGGACAACCCACCACGGCCCCACCAGCACGGTGACCTACCCGCGTCGACGGCGAACCACCGGCGAGACCGGCGACGGGGTGTGGGCGATCTTCGTCGTCGGAGACGACGGCGCAGCAACGGTCGAACAGATCCACGCGACCGAACTCGACGCGCTGCGCGCCAACAAGTCCAACACCGACCCGCGCCGCCGGGTCCGGTTCCTCCCATACGGCATCGCGGTCGGTGCACTCGACGACGACCGTGACCCCGGATCGGACACCGAACCGGGGCCGGACGAGTACACCGAACCCGATCCGGAGCACTGACGTCAGTGCGAGAAGCTGATCTCCGGCAGCAGCCTGCGCAGCCACGCCGGTGACCACCACGCCGCCTGGCCGGTGATGCGCAGCAGCGCAGGCAGTAGCACCAGTCGGATCGCCGCCGCGTCCAGCAGCACCGCGACACCGAGGATGATGCCCATCTCCTTCGGCGGCAGCGGCTGCGCCAGCGCGAAGCTGAAGAACACGCCGACCATCACCGCGGCAGCGGCGAAGATGACCCGACCCGAGTGCGCCATGCCCTCGACCTGAGCGGCCGCGGCGTCGCCGGTGCGCTCGTAGTGCTCCTTGACGGTGGAGAGCAGAAATACCGTGTAGTCCATCGCGATCGCAAAGATCATCGCGAAGAAGAACACCGGACCCCAGCCATCGAGGAAGCCCTGCGGCTCGAAGCCGAGCAGCGCGGCGCCGTGCCCGTCCTGGAAGATCAGCGCCGCGACACCGAACGCGGCACCGGTGGACAGCAGGCTGACGACCGTACCCAGCAGCGCCACCAGCGGGGCGCGCAGCGCGACCAGCAGCAGCAGGAAGCCGAGCACCAGGATCACCGCCATCACGATCGGCAGGTAGTCGTTCAGCGCCTGCTGCAGGTCGAGGTTCTCGGCGGGGGCGCCGCCGACGAGCGCGGACGCGGGCAGGTCGCTGCGCAGCCGGTCCAGGGTGTCCGCGAGCGCCGGATCGGACGGGTCGACGTCCGGCACCGCCTGCACCAGCACCAGGCCGGAGTCACCCGAGGAGTACACGGCCGGGCTCACCATTGCCACGCCGTCGGTGGCGGCGGCGGCCCGGGCCACCTCGTCGGCGTCCCGGGCATCCGCGACGATCTGCAGCGTGCCGGGCACGCCCGCACCCATCTGCTCCTGCACGATCTCGTAGCCCTGCCGCACCGCGGCGTCCTCCGGGACCACCTGGATCGACGGCATCGCGACCTTCAGCCCGAACACCGGGATCGACAGCAGCGCAAGGACGGCGAGGGCGCCGAGCGCCAGCGGCCACGGCCTGCGGTGCACCACCCCACCCCAGCGGGCGAACAGCGGCGACCGGTGTTCCTGACGCTTCGCGTAGGGCAGTGATCCCGCGTTGATCTTGCCGCCGAGCCTGCCCAGCACCGCGGGAAGCAGCGTCAGGGTCGCGGCGAGCACGAACAGCACCGCCAGCATGATCCCGACCGCCATCGTCCGCACCGCGGGAGCAGGCACCAACAGCACCGCGGACAGGCTGACGAGCACGGTCAGCCCGGACAGCAGCACCGCCTTGCCCGCGGTCGCCATCGTCTGCGCGACCGCCAGCCGGGCACTCGCCCCGCCGCGCAGCGCGTCCCGGAACCGGACGACCAGGAACAGCGCGTAGTCGATACCGAGCGCGAGGGCGAACATCATCGCGAAGTTCATTGCCCACACCGAGATCGGCGTGAGTTCGTTCAGCAACACCAGCGCGCCCGCGGACGCGATCAGCCCGGCCATCGTCAGCAGCAGCGGTAGACCGGCGGCGACGAGCGAGCCGAACGCCAGCACCATGATCGCGAGGGTGACCGGCCAGGACAGCATCTCGGCCTTGATCATCGCGTCGTGATTGGCGGCGTTGAAGTCGCTCCACAACGCCGACGCGCCGGTCGGGTGGATCTCGATCCCCTCTCCCGCGACCGCGGCGAGGGGGTCGGCGAGGTCACCGGCCGCGGTGACCATGGCGTTCGGGTCGGCGCCTGCGCCGCCGAGCACGATCGCGGTGTGCCCGTCGGGGCTGATCGTCATGCCCGGCCGCGGCGGCACCACCTCGGAGATGCGGTCGTCCGCGTTCAGGACGTCGGTGACGCCGGCGATCGCGGCCGCCATCTCGGGGTCGTCGACGGTGCGGGTCGGCGAGTGCACGACGACCTGGATGGCGTCGGACCCGGTGCCACCGAATTGTTCCTGAGCGAGTTCGCGGACCTGGACGGACTCGGAACCGTTGGCCTGCCAGCCGGCGCCGGCGAGCGAACTGAACACGCTCGGCGCGGCGGCGCCGAGCGCGACGACGACGGCGATCCAGGCGAGGACGACGAGGCGGAAGCGGTCGGCCATGGTGGCGCCGAGCCGGGCCATCAGTTCGTGCCCCGGTACCGGTGGTGCGTGGGTGTCGGTGGTGGTCATGGCTTTCTGAACCCTTCACAGAATACGGGTGGGGGTATATGGGTGGGCCGAGAAAAGCCCCGGCGAACCGGGGCTGCCTCGCGACTCAGACCAGGATGTCGGTGCGTGACCGGCCGGCGAGCCAGGTGCGGTAGCCGCCGTCCAGGTTGCGGACGTCGCGGCCGAGCTGACGCAGCAGCCGGGCCGCGGTGTGCCCGCGCTGGCCGACCTGGCAGTGCACGACGATCTCCCCGACAGGCAGCTCGCCGGCCCGCGACCGCAGCGCGTCGAGTTCGATGTTCACCGCCCCGGGGATCGACCCGGTCGCGAACTCCGCGGGGGTGCGCACGTCGACGAGCGTGGCCCCGGCCGCCAGCGCGGCGTCGAGTTCGTGCCACTGGATCGTGGCGGCGGTGCCGGCACGCAGGTTGTCCGCGACGTAGCCGAGCATGTTCACCGGATCCTTCGCCGACCCGAACTGCGGCGCGTACGCCAGCTCGAGATCGGCGAGCTCGGATGCGGTGATGCCGCCGACCATTGCGGTCGCGATCACGTCGATGCGCTTGTCCACCCCGTCGCCGCCGACGCCCTGGGCGCCGAGGATCGTGTCGGTATCCGGGTCGACGAGCAGCTTGAGCGACATGCCCTCGGCACCCGGGTAGTACCCGGCGTGCGACTGCGGGTGGGTGTGGATCGCCCGGTACGGCCGACCTGCGGCACGCAGCCGCTTCTCGTTCCAGCCGACGGCCGCGGCCATCAGCGCGAACACGCCGACGATCGCGGTCCCGACGACGGGACGCGGACGCACCGGCAACCCGGAGATGACGTCCGCAACGAGCCTGCCCTGCCGGTTCGCCGGGTTGGCCAGCGGAACGAGGCCGGCCTGCCCGGACACCGCGTCGATCTTCTCCACCGCGTCACCGACCGCGTATACGCGGTCGGCGGAGGTGCGCATCCGGTCGTCGACCGCGATGCCGCCACGCGGGCCGACGGCGATCCCGGCCGCGACCGCGAGCCCGGATTCGGGACGGACGCCGATCGCCATCACCACCACCTCGGCCGGGAGGACCCGACCATCGGCCAGGGTCACGTCGTCGGCGCCGATCGAGACGACCTGGGTGCCGAGTTCGATCCGCACCCCGTTGGCCCGCAACTCGTCCGCGACGGGCGCCGCCATCTCCGGGTCGAGCGGGGCGAGCACCTGGTCGGCGAGCTCGACGAGCGTGACGTCCAGGTCGCGGCGGCGCAGATTCTCGGCCAGCTCGACCCCGATGAAGCCCGCACCGACGATCACCGCGCTGCCCGCGGCGGAATCCAGCGCGGCAACGAGGCGGTCGACGTCGTCGACGTCGCGCAGCACCAGGGCACGCCCTACACCCGGCAGGTCGGGGACGATCGGGCTCGCGCCGGGGCTGAGCACCAGCTCGTCGTACGACTCGACGGCCTCGGCGCCGGTGCGCAGGTCGCGGACGGTGACGGTCCGCGCGGTGGGGTCGACGGCGGTCACCTCGGTGTGCACGCGCACGTCGAGGTCGAAGCGGGCGGCGAGCGACTCGGGCGTCTGCAGCAGCAGGGCGTCACGCTCCTCAATCACCCCGCCCGCGTAGTACGGCAGGCCGCAGTTCGCGAACGAGACGTGCGCGCCCCGCTCGAACACCACGATCCGCGCGTCCTCGTTCAGTCGGCGCAACCGGGTCGCGGCGGACATTCCACCGGCGACCCCACCCACGATGACGACCTTCACGTCGACTCCCTTCGCTCGTTCACCACACCATACCCCCTGGGGTATCTGAACGGCGACGGGTCGAGGCGTGTTCCCCGCCCGGCGTCGAGGTGGCGCGGGTCACCGGAAGTCCCGGGATTTCCCCGTCATCCGCAGGTCCATCCGCTGCAACCGGTCCGCGACCACCGTCACCGCGCCCTCCGCGTTCTGCACCCGCCCGCGCACCAGCAGCGCAGGCGCGGTGTGCGCGAGGGTGCGGTACCGCGCCCACAACCCCACCGAGCAGACCACGTTGACCATCCCGGTCTCGTCCTCGAGGTTGATGAAGGTCACCCCCGCCGCGGTGGCTGGCCGCTGCCGGTGCGTGACCGCGCCGCCGACGAGCACCCGGTCCCCGTCCGGCACCGACAGCAGCCGCGCCGCCGGGACCACGCCGAGCGCATCGAGCTGCGGCCGCAGGAACTGGGTCGGGTAGGAGTCCGGGGAGATTCCGGTCGCCCACACGTCGGCGGCCGCCAGCTCCACGTCGCTCATTCCGGGCAGCGTCGGCGCAAGCACCGAGGCGCCGGTGCCGGGCAGCCGGTCGGGTCGTTCGCCCGCCGCCGCCCCCGCCGCCCACAGCGCCTGCCTGCGGGTCCCGGCGACACCGGCAAGGGCACCCGCCGTGGCCAGCGACTCCGCCTGCGCGGTAGTCAGTTCCACCCGTCCGGTGAGGTCGAGCAGGGACGCGTACGGCCCGCCCTCCTGTCGCGCCGTGACGATCCGCTCCGCCAGCGCGGTACCGATGTGCCGCACCGCCCCCAGCCCGAGCCGGACCTCGGCACCCCCGCCCTCCAGGCCGGCGTTGGCTCCGGAGGCGTTGACGTCCGGGCCGTGCACCACCACCCCGTGCCTGCGGGCGTCGGCGACCAGGGACTGCGGCGAATAGAACCCCATCGGCTGGGCGCGCAGCAGCCCGGCACAGAAGGCCGCGGGGTGGTGCAGCTTGAACCACGCCGAATAGAACACCAGCGCCGCGAACGACTGCGAATGACTCTCGGGAAAACCGAAATTCGCGAAGGCGTACAGCTTCTCGTATATCCGGTCGGCGACCTCCCCGGTGATGCCGTGCAGCTCGCGCATGCCCTCGTACAGCCTGCCGCGGAGCCGTTCCATCTTCTGCGGGGACCGTTTCGATCCCATCGCCCGCCGCAGCCGGTCGGCCTCCGCCGCGGTGAACCCGGCCACGTCGACGGCCATCTGCATCAACTGTTCCTGAAACAGCGGCACCCCCAGGGTCCGGCTCAGCGAGCGCTCCAGGCTGGGGTGGTCGTAGGTGACGGGTTCGCGGCCGTTGCGGCGCCGGATGTAGGGGTGCACCGAGCCGCCCTGAATCGGGCCCGGCCGGATCAGCGCCACCTCCACCACCAGGTCGTAGAACGTGCGGGGCTTCAGCCGCGGCAGCGTCGCCATCTGGGCCCGGGACTCCACCTGGAACACGCCGACCGAGTCGGCGCGGCACAGCATCTCGTAGACGGCGGCCTCGGACAGGTCCAGGTGCGCGAGGTCCACCTCGACGTTCTTGTGCTCGGCGACCAGGTCGATCATGTAGTGCAGCGCGGACAGCATGCCGAGGCCGAGCAGGTCGAACTTGACCAGCCCCACCGCAGCGCAGTCGTCCTTGTCCCACTGCAGGACGCTGCGGTTCTCCATCCGCGCCCACTCGACCGGGCACACGTCCGCGATCGGCCGGTCGCAGATCACCATGCCGCCGGAGTGGATGCCGAGATGCCGGGGGAAGCCCTCGATCTGACCGGCCAGGTCGAGGACGGCGGGCGGAATATCTGTTCCTACCTCGTCCTTCACGCCGCTCCACCGGCTGACCTGCTTGCTCCACGCGTCCTGCTGCCCCGGCGAGTAGCCGAGGGCTCGGGCCATGTCCCGGACCGCCATCTTCCCGCGATAGGTGATGACGTTGGCGACCTGCGCGGCGTACTCGCGGCCGTACCGGTGGTAGACGTACTGGATGGCCTCCTCCCGCCGGTCCGACTCGATGTCCACGTCGATGTCCGGCGGGCCGTCCCGCTCCGGGGACAGGAACCGCTCGAAGAGCAGTTTGTTGCCGACCGGGTCCACGTTGGTGATGCCGATGGCGTAGCAGACCGCCGAATTGGCCGCCGAGCCCCGGCCCTGGCAGAGGATGTCGCTGCGCTTGCAGAACGACACGATGTCGTGCACCACCAGGAAGTAGCCCGGGAACCCCAGTTGCGCAACGATTCCCAGTTCGTGGTCGATCTGCCGGTAGGCATCGGGGCGGTCGGCCGGTGCGCCGTAGCGGCGCCGGGCACCGGACAGCGCCAGTTCCCGAAGCCAGGTGTCCTCGGTGTGCCCGTCGGGCACGTCGAACGGCGGCAGCTTCGGCGCGATGAGCGCGAGGTCGAATGCGCACTCCCGCCCGAGGTCGGCCGCGGTCGGGACCGCAGACGGGTGGTCGGCGAACAGGCGGGCCATCTCGGCCCCGGAGCGCAGGTGCGCGCCGCCGGTGGGGGCGAGCCATCCGGCGGCCTCGTCGAGGGACTGCCTGGCGCGGACCGCCGCCATCGCCATCGCGAGCCGCCCCCGGTCGGGTCCGGCGAAGTGCGCGGCGGTGGTCGCGACCACGGGAAGCCCGCAGCGGCGGGCCAGATCCGCGAGCGCGGCGTTGCGCTCCCCGTCCTCGGCAACCCCGTGAACGGTCAACTCGACGGCCACCCGGTCCGCGCCGAATCTCTCGACCAGGCCCCGCACTTCGGCCTCGGCAGCGGACACTCCCCCGGATGCGAGCGCCGCACGCACGTGCCCCTTGCGGCACCCGGTGAGGATCTGCCAGTGCCCACCGGCGGCCTCGGTGAGCTCGTCCAGGTCGTAGGTCGGCTTCCCCTTAGTCCCCCCGGCCAGGTGCGCGGCGGCGATCTGCCGGGACAGCCGCCGGTACCCCTCTCGCCCCCTGGCCAGCACCAGCAGATGGTTCCCGCCCGGGTCCGGCACCCCGGTGCGCGGCGGCGCGGACCCGGCACCCTGCGCGGGGAGGGACAGTTCGGCGCCGAAGACGGTCCGCATCCGCAACTCCTTGGCCGCCTCGGCGAACCGGACCACGCCGTAGAGGCCGTCGTGGTCGGTCAGCGCGATCGACTCGAGGCCGAGCCGGACCGCCTCCTCCACCATCTCCTCCGGCTGCGCCGCGCCGTCGAGGAAGCTGAACGCGGAGTGCGCGTGCAGTTCGGCGTAGGGCACGACCGGCCCCGGCCCGGGGGCGATCCCGCCTGCCCGATAGGCGCCGCGCTTGCGTGACCACGCCGGGCTGTCGCTGCCGTCGCCGGGGTGCATGGCCTCGGGCGGGGTGCGCCCCGGCCGCCCCGAGAGCACCCGCTCCAGCTCCGACCAGGTCGGCGGACCGTTGTGCCATCCCACCGTGCACTCCTCCCGTTCGGTTTCCGCCGACGGGACAACCGTCGGCGAACCCGAAGCGGGGAAGCGCTTCGAACATGCGTTCTATTTTGCACGGGGCGGCGGGATGGGTCAACCGGTAATCAGCACCGCGGCGCCGACGACGCGCCCCTCCTTCAGATCGGTGAGCGCGCGGTCGGCCTCGTCGAGGGCGTAGGCGTTGGCGGTGACCCGCAGCCGATGACCGGCCGCGAAGTCGAGGAACTCGCGGGCGTCGTCGCGGGTGTTCGCGGTGACCGACCGCAGCGTCCGCTCCTGGAATAGGTGGTTTCGATAGTTCAGCCGCGGCACGTCAGTCAGATGGATGCCCGCGACTGCGAGGGTGCCGCCCCTATCGAGTGCGGCCAGCGCGGCGGGCACCAGGGCACCCACCGGCGCGAACAGGATCGCCGAATCCAGCGGCACCGGCGGCGGATCCGCCGCTCCCTGCACGGACGCCACCCCAAGGTCGAGCGCCAGCCGCTTGGCCCGATCACCGCGCGTCATCACGTGCACCTCGACGCCGCGAGCCAACGCGACCTGCGCGGCCAGGTGGGCGCTGCCGCCGAACCCGTAGATCCCCAGCCGTCCGCCGTCCGGGACGGCAGCGCACCGCAGCGCCCGGTAGCCGATGATCCCCGCACACAGCAGCGGGGCCACCTCCTCGTCGAGGTAGCCGTCCGGCAACCGGTGCGCGAAGGCCGCGGGCACGACGGCGTACTGGGCGTACCCGCCGTCGACGTCCCATCCGGTGTACCGCGAGTCGGGGCACAGGTTCTCGTCGCCCCGCAGGCAATACCGGCACCCACCGCAGGTGCCGCGCAGCCACCCGATCCCGACCCGATCGCCAAGGCCGTAACGAGCACCGACCCGATCACCCCACGCCACGATCTCCCCGACCACCTCGTGACCGGGGACCACGGAGGGCCCATGCACCGCCAGGTCCCCCTCCACGACATGCAGGTCGGTCCGGCACACCCCGCACACCCGCACCCGGAGGAGCAACTCGTCGGGTCCCGGATCCGGCACCGGCATCGTCAATCGCGCGAGCGGCCTGCCGCGCATCGGTCCGGGCTCGCGCACCCGCCAACCGGTCATCGTGCCGGGGAGGTCCACCCGTCCACTGTCCCCCGATCCCGGGCAGTGCGCCAGACCACATTCGGCGGCGCCCCCGGCAGCCGGTCACGTCTGTAAAGTCGTGGCGCCGCCGACCACACGACCCCCCGAGGACACCACTTCATGACACGCTGGGCCGCATTCGTCGTTGCGAGGAAATGGTGGGTGCTGGCACTCGCGGTGCTCGCGGTGCTCGCCGCGGGCGTCTGGGGCCTCGGGGTATTCGGGAAGATGAGCCAGGAGGGCTATTTCGACCCGAACAGCGAAGCAGCACAGGTCGGCACGCTGATCAGCAGGGAACTCGGCCCGCAGTCCCCCGACATCGTCGCGATCTACACGATTCCCGACGGTCGGACGGCCGCGGACATCGGTCCCGAGGTGCAGCGCACCCTCGCCGACTTCCAGCAGACCTGGCCGACGCGATCGGTCACCTCGTACTGGTCGGTGGATTCCGCGACCGCGCGACAACTGCTGTCCGAGGACGGCACGAAGGCCCTCGCGACGGTGTTCGTCGACTGGGACGCTGGCCCGACGCTGAACGACCTGGACGCGATGGCCGCGTCGCTGAGCCCGCCCGGCATCGACGCCCAGTTCGCGGGCGGCACCCTCGTGGCGCACGCCTTCAACCAGCACCTGCAGCAGGACCTGGTGAAGGCGGAGGCGATCGCCCTTCCGATCACCCTGCTGCTGCTGGTGCTGATCTTCGGCACCGTCACCGCCGCCGCGATCCCGGTGTTCGTCGGCATCCTCACGGTGTTCAGTGCGCTCGGCACGCTGCGACTGCTCACCGAGATCACCGAGGTCTCCTCGTTCGCGTTGAACGTCGCGTCCCTCCTCGGCCTCGGACTGGCCATCGACTACGGCCTGTTCATCGTCAGCCGCTTCCGCGAGGAACTCGCGGCGGGCAGCGACCCCGCCGCCGCCGTGCGACGCACCGTCCTCACCGCGGGCCGCACGGTGCTGTTCTCCGGCCTCCTGCTCGCGTGCGCGTTCGCCGGGATGCTGGTGTTCCCGCAGCCGGTGATCCGGTCCCTCGGCTTCGGGGCGATCGCGGCAGTGACCAGCGCGGCGCTGCTGTCGCTGACCGCGGTGCCCGCGCTGCTCGCGATCCTCGGCCGCCGCGTCAACGCGCTGGCGTGGCGGCGCGGCGCCGTCGAACGCGGCGAGGAACGGGCGGCGCGGTTCTGGTCGCGGGTGGTGACCGGGGTGATGCGCAGGCCGGTCTTCTTCTCCGTCACCATCGTCGCGGGCCTGCTGGTGCTCGCGTCCCCGCTGCTGCGGGTCGCGCTCGGTGAGGTCACCTACACGGTGCTCCCGACCGGGGACCCGGCGCGCGTCGCCACCGAGACCCTCGCCACCGAGTTCACCTCCATGGGCGACGGCGCGAGCGTGCTGCTGCGCGGCGAGGACGGCGCACCGCCGACCACCCCCCAGCTTGCCGAGTTCGGCCGTGCGGTCCGCGACGTCGACGGCATCGCGCAGGTGAAGCTCGCCGCGACCACCGGCGACGTGTCGGTGCTGAATGCCACCTTCAGCAACGACGTCGACCCGGCCGACGCGGTGCGGGACCTGCGGGCGATCACACCGCCGCCCGGCACCGACGTGATGGTCGGTGGCGGCGCCGCGCTGACCGAGGACACCAACTCCTCGATCGTCGCCCACCTGCCGCTGATGATCGCGATCATGGTGGTCTCGACGCTGGTGCTGCTGTTCCTTGCGTTCGGCTCGGTGGTGCTGCCGTTGAAGGCAGTCGCGATGGCGGGCCTGAGCCTTGCCGCAACGTTCGGCCTGCTGACCTGGATCTTCCAATTGGGGTACGGGGCGGGCCTGCTCGGGGTGACCCCGAACCCCCTCGAACCGACGTTCGTGGTGCTGATCCTCGCGGTGGTGTTCGGGCTGTCCACCGACTACGAGGTGTTCCTGATGTCGCGGATGGTCGAGGCCCGCGCGAACGGGGCGAGCACCGAGGAAGCGGTCCGGGTCGGCACCGCCCGCACCGGCCGGATCGTGACCGCGGCGGCGGCCCTGCTGATCATCGTCACCGGCGCCTTCACCCTGTCGGGCCTGTCGATCATGCGGTTCCTCGGGGTCGGCATGATCATCGCGCTGATCGTCGACGCGACCGTCGTGCGGATGCTGCTGGTGCCGTCGCTGGTGAAGCTGATGGGCGAGGCCAACTGGTGGGCACCGGCGTGGATGCGGAAGGTCCACGCGAAGGTCGGCATCGGGCACTGACCGGTGGGTTCGCGAACCTTCCCCCGCATCTGACTATGGAGTAAGTTAGCGGCATCCTGCCCGCACAGAAGGAGCGCCGATGCCGACCTTCCTCGTGACCGGCGGCACCGGCTTCCTCGGCCGCCACATCCTGCCCCTGCTGCTCGCGCGGGTGCCCGATGCCCGGATCCACGTCCTGGTCCGGGCCGGGTCCGTCGACCGGCTCACCGACCTGGCCGCGGGCTGGCTGGGCGGCGACCGGATCCACCCGCTGGTCGGTGATCTCACCGCGCCCGGCCTCGGCCTCGGTTCGCCGCCGCCCGCCGCCGACCATCTCCTGCACCTCGGCGCGATCTACGACCTGACGGCAGGCGACGAGCAGGCCGCGACGAACGTCGACGGCACCCGCGCCGTGATCGACCTGGCCGATCGACTGGGCGCCACCCTGCACCACGTCTCCTCGATCGCGGTGGCCGGTGACCACCGGGGCACGTTCACCGAGGCCGATTTCGACCTCGGCCAGTCCTTCCCCACCCCGTATCACCGCACCAAATTCGAGGCCGAGAAGCTGGTCCGGGACCGCGGCGCCGCGTGGCGGATCTACCGGCCCGCGGCGGTGGTCGGGGATTCGGTCACCGGCGAGATGGACAAGGTCGACGGCCCGTACTACCTGTTCCCGACCATCGCGGCGCTGGCGGCGCTGCCCGCCCGGCTCCCGGTCGCGGTCCCGAATCTCGGTGCCACCAACATCGTTCCGGTCGACTACGTGGCGCACGCAGTCGTGGAGTTGATGATGACACCGGGCCGCGACGGCGAGGTCTTCCACCTGGTGAACCCGCGGCCCCAGCCGATCCGGGAGATCTACGCCGCACTCGCGGCCGCCGCGGGCGCCCCGCACCCGGTCGCGGACCTGCCCGCGCTGGTTGCCGCACCGGTACTGCGGCCGCCGGGCCACGCCGCGACCGCCGCCCGCAACGAGGCGCTGCGCCGACTCGGCATCCCGCCGGTCATTCTCGACCACCTCGCCCTGCCCACCACCTTCGACTCCACCGCGACCCGCGCCGCCCTGCACGGCACCGGCATCACCGTCCCCCCGTTCGGGTCCTACGCCGACACCCTCTGGCGCTACTGGCGGGGCCATCTCGATCCGGACAGGCACCGCAGACCCGACCCCGCGGGCCCCCTCGTCGGCAGGCACGTGCTGATCACCGGCGGATCGTCGGGAATCGGTCGGGCCACGGCGACCGCGGTCGCGGCGAAGGGCGCACGGGTGCTGCTGATCGCCCGCGGCGCTGCGGATCTCGACGCGACGGTCACCGAGATCCGCGACGCGGGCGGCGACGCGCACGGCTATCCGTGCGACCTCACCGACGACGCCGCCGTGACCGCGACCGTCGCCCGCATCCTCGCCGACCACGACCACGTCGACATGCTGGTCAACAACGCGGGCCGCTCGATCCGGCGCGGCGTGTACGCCTCGACCGGCCGCGTCCACGACTACGAACGCACGATGGCCGTCAACTACTTCGGGGCGGTGCGCCTGGTCCTCGCGCTGCTCCCCGGGATGCGCGACCGGCGTTTCGGCCACATCGTCAACATCAGCACCGCCGGCGTGCAGGGTCGCACGCCTCGCTTCTCGGCGTACGTTGCGAGCAAGTCGGCACTGGACGGGTTTACCGACACCGTTGCCGCCGAAACCCTGTCGGACGGAATCACGTTCACCACCATCCACATGCCGTTGGTGCACACGCCGATGATCGCTCCGTCCGGCAGGGCGAACGTCGGACGGGTGCTCAGCCCGGGGCACGCCGCCGCGATGGTCGTGCGCGCGCTGGTCGAACGACCCAAGCGCATCGACGTTCCCCTCGGCACCCTCGGCGAGTTCGGCAACCTGTTCGCGCCCGCCACGAAGGATCGGATCCTGCACCGGCTGTACCTGGCGTACCCCGATTCCCCCGCCGCACGGGGGCAGGCGCCGGCGGCGCCGGACACGCGGTCCCCGGTCCGCGCCGCGGAGCGGCACCGACGGTCGGCGGCGGCCCGCGCCTGCCGCAGGCTGGCCCGGCTAGTTCCCGGCACCCACTGGTGACCCGGTCCGGTCGCGGCGCTCAGCGCGGGAGGTCGTGCACTGCCCCGGCGACGAGCGCACGCACCGGCTTGGCCGCGGCGCCGCAGCTCGCCGGGCGCGGCGGCAGGTCGACGCCGTCGACCGTCACCTCCCAGGATCGGCCGTCGCGATGCCGCACCACCGGTGCCGCGCCGGACTCGTCCACCGTCAGGTCCGCGGCGCCTGCGGGCACCCGCTGCCGGACCGCGATCTCCGCGACCTGCCCCGCCTGCGTCCAGCAGCTGCGACCCCGCAACCCCGGCAGGGAGACCTCGCCGCGGGCCGCGGCGGTCACCGCGGCGACGGACCCCGCCGGGCCGAGCCTGCCGTAGGTGTAGCCGGTGGGCAGCACGATCATCGACGGCGCGAACCGGTGCCCGCCGGTGTGCGAGCACTCCCACACCGCGTCACCGAACCCGGCGACCAGTTCCGCCGCGACGGGTCGACCCAATACCGCGCAGCACTGGTCGCGTTTCCCGTGCGCGCACACCAGCGCGACGGGGTCGGTGACCGCGGTCCCCCACCCGGGCGGGGCTGGGGTGGCGGCCAGGTCGAGGTCGAGGAGGTCTGCTGGACCGTCCACCTCGACCCGTGCGCACCAGCTGCCGTCCGGTGCGGACCGGGCGAACAGCACCGTGCGCCTGCCGCGGTGGACGGTGCGACCCGGCCTCCGGATCAACATCAGCCGGACCCCGGCCCGCTCGGTCCGTTCCTGCAGCCGCGCGGACAACTCCGGGCCGAACGCCTCCCCGGAGAACACGTCCCGACCCCATGGACCCGGATGCTCGAGGCACAGCCACGCCGTCACCTGCGCTGCGGTGCCGGGCAGCGGCTCGTCGACCGCGGACAGCGCGGCGCAGGTGCCCGACCCGAGTACGGTCGCGGTGGTGTCGTCGGTCATCGGGCCCTGGCTCACCCCGCCATTGTGCCCGGCCGTGCGGTGATCGAGCAGGTACCGCCTCAGCGGCCGAGGAAACGCCCCACCGTCGTCGCGAACTCGCGGTGCCGGTCGCGGTGCACGCTGTGCCCGACCTCGATCGTCACGGTCCTGCTGTCGGGAATGGCGGCGAGCGCGGCGGCGAGCCGCGCGGGGTCCACCATGCCCCTCGGCCCGCCGGTGACGAGCAGGGTCGAAGCGGTGATCGACGGCAGCGCCTCCCACCAGTCGGGGTGCGGGGCGTGGAACTGGGTCAGCATTCCGCCGGTCATGGATCGGTCGAACGCCAGCGTCGCGCGGGGGCTGCGCACCATGCTGGTCGCGGCGTGCCACAGTTCCACCGGTGACGGCAGGTGCCGGGCCAGCGGCCCCATCTGCTCCCCCGGTCGCAGCGGCACCGGCGCCTCCTCGAGCACCAACCGCCGCACCAGAGCGGGCCGGGACTGCGCGACGAGAGACGCCGCGTGACCGCCGAGGGAGTGCCCGACGATGTCCACCCGGTCCAGCGCGAGGTGGTCGCACAGGGCAAGCAGATCGGCGCCGAACTCGCGGAACAGGTAGCTGGGGGCGTGGGCGCTGCGGCCGTGCCCGCGCAGGTCCGCGGCGACCACGCGACGGCCGCGGCCGATCAGGGTGCGGGTGAAGCGGTCCCAGGTGCGGCCGTCGCCGCCCATGCCGTGCACGAGCAGGACCGGCGCGGGATCGGCGCCGCCGGTGTCCCGGTAGTGGATGTCGACACCGCCGAGGGTGGCCGTTGCCGTCGCCGTCATCGAATCGGACCTGTCCTTCGCAGTGCTCATGTTCCCGGGGAGAGGGTAGTCCCCCGCGCGGCGACGCCGGGTCGCAGGTCGAGACGCCGCAGCAGCTGGGCGTTGAGCGCAACGACCACCGTGGACGCCGACATCAGCAACGCCCCCACCTCCATCGGCATCGTGATCCCCCACGGTGCGAGGACACCGGCCGCGAGCGGCACCGCGATCAGGTTGTATCCGGCCGCCCAGGTGAGGTTCTGGATCATCTTGCGGTAGGTGGCGGTGGAGAGCTCGATGACCGACAGCACGGACCGCGGGTCGTCCCCGGCGAGCACCACCCCGGCCGAGGCGATCGCGACGTCGGTACCCGCGCCGATCGCGAGACCGACGTCGGCCTGTGCCAACGCGGGCGCGTCGTTGACGCCGTCACCGACCATGGCCACGGTGTGCCCCGCCTCCTGCAGCGCCGTGACCTTGGCACCCTTGTCCTCGGGGAGCACGCCCGCGAACACCTCGTCGATACCCAGGTCCGCCGCGACGGCATCCGCCACCGCCTGCGCGTCCCCGGTGATCATCGCGACGTGCACCCCGCGGGCGTGCAGCGCGTCGATCGCCTGCCGCGACTCCGGGCGGACCGCGTCGGCCAGCGCCAGTGCCCCGATCACGGCGTCGCCCCGGATCACCTGCAGCACCGTCGCGCCCGAGGCCGTCGGCGCAACGTGCTGCGCCGCGATCCCATGCGCGGCGAGCATGCCGGGGCCGCCGACGCTGACGGTCGCGCCGCCGACGACGGCGGTGACCCCGACCCCGTTGCGCGCCCGGAAGTCCGACGCCGCCGCCGCGGGCAGTCCCCGCTCGTCGGCCGCGGCGACGATGGCGCGCCCCAGCGGGTGTTCGCTGTCCCGCTCGACCGCGGCGGCCGCCGCGACCACCTCGTCCGGGGTGCTGCCTGGCGCGGGCACCACCTCGACGACCGCGGGTTCGCCCCGGGTGAGGGTTCCGGTCTTGTCGAACAGCACCGCATCCACGGTCCGCATGGCCTCGAGTGCGCGGCGGTCGGTGATCAGCACCCCGCCCCGCGCCGCGCGTTCGGTGGCGATGGACACCACCAGCGGGATCGCGAGTCCGAGCGCGTGCGGGCACGCGATGACCAGGACGGTGATGGTGCGGGTGACGGCGGACTCCGGCTGACCGAGCAGCAGCCAGGTCGCGGCGGTGAGCAGCGCGGCCCCCAGCGCGAACCAGAACAACCAGCCTGCGGCCCGGTCCGCGAGGACCTGGGCGCGGGAGGTCGAGGTCTGCGCCTCGGCGACCAGGCGCCGGATCCCGGCGAGCGCGGTGTCCTCCCCGATCGCCGTGACCCGCACCCGCAGCGCCGAATCGGTGGTGACGG
This sequence comes from Rhodococcus sp. NPDC058505, assembly GCF_042720095.1. Lineage (NCBI taxonomy): Bacteria > Bacillati > Actinomycetota > Actinomycetes > Mycobacteriales > Nocardiaceae > Rhodococcus > Rhodococcus sp. NPDC058505. The sequence continues at coordinate 187,859 of NZ_JBHXNB010000004.1, read as the reverse complement.
TGCCTGCGACGACCCGGTCCCCGACGGCGCGGCGGACGGTGACGGACTCGCCGGTGATCATCGACTCGTCGACGTCGGCCGCGCCGTCGACGACGGTCCCGTCCGCGGGCACCCGCCCACCGGGCCGGACGATCACCAGGTCGTCCGCGCGCAGCGCCGTCAGGGGCACGGTGTCGGTGCTGCCGTCGGCTCCGAGTCGTTCGGCCTCGTCGGGCAGCAGTGCCGCCAACGAGTCAAGTGCACTCGACGCCTGCCCGAGCGAACGCATCTCGATCCAATGGCCGAGCAGCATGATCACGATGAGAAGCGCCAGCTCCCACCAGAAGTCGAGATCGTGGGCGAGCAGTCCGAGGGTCGCACCCCAGGACGCGACGAAGGCGACGGTGATGGCCAGCGCGATCAGCAGCATCATGCCGGGTTGGTGGGCCCTGATCTCGTCGACGGCACCGGCGAGGAAGGGGCGGCCGCCCCACAGGTACATCACCGTGCCGAGCAGCGGGGAGATCCAGGTGACCGGCCCGTCGTGCGGCAGCGTGTACCCGACGAGGTCCGCGAACATCGCGTTGGCAAGGACGACCGGGACCGCGAGCACGAGCATGATCCAGAACAGCCGACCGAACCGGGCTGCGTGATCGGCGTGGTCGCCGTGCCCCGCATGTCCGGCGTGCTCGGAGTCCATGCCACGAGGATGAACCCCCTGCGGGTATGCCGCAACAGCACCGAGCCCGGTTCCGCTCACTCGTACACCCCCTCCACGCACCACCCGGTCCCGTCGTACAGCACCAGCAGCGCTCGCGGCGCGCCCGCCCCGCTCCCGGCCCCCTGCCCGAGCAGTACCTGCGCCCGCGCCACCCGACGCGCCGTCGACCGGTCCCACCACCGCTCGTCCACCGACCAGGGACCCGCGTGGCCGAGCAGGGCCCAACTGTGGTCCCCCCAGCGCAGCCTGGCGGGGTTGGCACCGAACTCACCGCGCTCGGTCACCGTCACCGGGACCCCGTCGACGCTCTCGAGCACCACCCGCGGGGGGATCGGCAGCACCGCGGTGGGTGCCGGTTCGGGCAGCCGCCCCGGCCAGGGCGCGGCCGGATCGGCGTCCGGCACCATCTCGTCCCCGAGGGACACCACCGTGACCCGTTCCGCGGGGCCGCGTCCGCCGCTGAGCACCCCGATGCGTACCGCGTCCCCGCCGAGCAGCCCCTGCACCCGTGTCAACGCGCGGCGAGCGCGGTCGTCCTCCGCACCGACCCCGCCCCACAATCCGAGTTGCAGCGCCCCGGTGGGCACCACCTCCACCGGCTCCAGCCGCAACAGGTCGATGCCCGCGGTGGGCCGGGATCCGCTGCGTCCGGTCAGCCAGCCGTCCAGTTGCCAGCGCACCCGGTCCGCCGTTCCGTCCGGCGTCAGCGGTTCCGCGCACCGCCATGTTCGCGAAAAATGTTCTCCCCGAACGGTGCTCGCATGAACCGCCAGGCGCGTGCAGGACACCGACGCCGCCGCCAACCGCCCGTGCAGGCGCTGCGCCAATGCGCGACCCGCGAAGGCCGCCGCGTCCACCCGGTCGACCGGCGGATCGCACCGCATCTCCACCTCCAGATCCGGCGGCAACGGCCGCGCCGACGGCGGACGCTCCGGTTCGGCGCGGGCGCCGCGGTGCGCGGCGACCGCGTCCGCGCCGAACCGGGAGGCCACCGCGACCGGGGTCAGCGCGGCAAACGCCCCCACCGTTCGCACCCCGAGCCGGTGCAGCAGGTCGACCAGGTCGGCACGGCTCCCGGCCGCCAAGGCGGGCTCGGCGGCGAGTTCCCCGATCGGAAGCGGCGCGAGGAAGCGCGCCCCCGACCCCGGCGGCACCAGCGCCGACCGCCGGGCCGCGACGACCGCGGTGGACAACTCGTCCGCGACACCGACCTGACACTCCACCCCGACCGCCGCCACCTCGTCGACCAACCGTTCGGCAGCGGCCTCCTCCGACCCGAAGTACCTGGCGAGCCCGCCTGCGGCGAGAACCAGCAGTCCGGGGCGCAGCACCTCCACCCCGGGCGCCGCCGCGTCCACCGCGGCCGCCACCGGCTCGAATACCCGGGCGTCGCGGCCGTCGTCCGCGGCCAGCACGTGCAGCCGCGGGCACCGCGCCTGCGCGTCCCGTCTCCGCAGGCCGGGCGTGACGCCCTCGGCTCGCGCGGTCGCCGAGCACGCGACGACCCGGTTCCCGGACATCACCGCCACCGGTTCGGCGGGCGACAGGTCCGCGGTCGCGGCGGCGGCGACGGCGGGCCAGTCCGCGCACCACAGCGCAAGGACCCGCGATCCCCCGGCGCTCACGCCACGCCGCCTTCGAACTCCGGCCTGCGCCGCGCGACATCGGCCCCGGCGGTCCACTCCACCCTGCCCCGGCCGGGGCAGAGGTCGACGCACGCGGTCCGCCGCCCGAAGGCCCGCCCCTCGGCGCCGACAGCGAGTCGCAGCCCGCGCAGCCGTCCGGTTCCGCCTCCCAGCCCGTCGTAGCCTCGGATGGTGGCGTCGAGCCGTATCTCCGCCCCGCTCCACCGCCCACCGGCGACCACCAGCGTTGCGCCCTTGCTCCTGGCCCGGGCCACCACGGCCCGGGCCCGCGACGGCGGCACCACCATCCCGCCGAGTCCCAGCACCACCAGATCCAGCCCGTCGAGCAGCACCGCCGCCACCTCGACGGGATCCGGTCCCGGGTCGGGGATCACCGCCAGCCTGCCGAGTTCGGCACCCATCTCGGCCGCGGCAAGCAGCCCGAGACGGGGCTGACCGATCACCGCCGCGTTCCCACCGGAGGCCGTCACCTCGGCCAGCAACCCAACGAGTAGGGAGCCAGCACCCGCAACGGTGACCACCGACCCGCGCGGGAGCCCCCCGTGCGGCAGCAGGCCCGCCAGCACCGACGGCACCGGGAGCACCGGACGGCCGCGCCCATCAGACCCGGAAACGGGATCCGGTCGAGCCGCCACCGATTCGCCCCGTGCAGGCACCGCTGCCATCCGCCGCCGCAACTGCTCGAGCCGCTCCTGCCGGGACAACCCGGCCAGGTCGGCGGCGAGACCCGTCCCACCCACCACTCCAACTCCGTCCACGCACGCAACTCGACACACGACTCACGAGGCCGTGGCACCACCGTGGGGAAGACGCGGGGCCAGCAGATACCAGAACATTATCGAACATTTATTCGAACATGCTCAGTAAAGCCGACTCCGTCGACCCCGTCAAGGCGTGAGATAACCGCTGCTCACGGCTCCGAACGCGGGCGCCGTCGGCGGGTCGACTACCCTCACGGTGTGGCGGATCAGGGGCAGCGCATCGTCGGACCGGACCATTTGGTGGCCGGCCGGCACCGCCTGCGCTCGAAACTCGGCGGCGGCGGCATGGGGTCGGTCTGGCTGGCCACCGACACCCTCCTCGACCGCGAGATCGCCCTCAAGCAGATCAGCTTTCCCGACGACCTCACCCCCGAGGTCGCCGCCGAGGTCCGGGCCCGCGCCATGCGTGAGGGCAGGCTTGCCGCGCGCCTGTCCCACCCGCACGCCATCGCCATGTACGACGTCACCCTTGAGGGCGACGATCCGTGGCTGGTGATGGAGTACATGCCCTCCCGCAGCCTCGCGCAGGCACTCGGCGTCACCGAGACGCTGCCCCCGCCGCAGGTCGCCCAGATCGGCGCGCAGGTGGCCGCCGCCCTCGCCGAGGCGCACGCCGCGGGCATCATCCACCGCGACGTCAAACCGGGCAACATCCTGATCGCCGACCGCGGCCCCGACGCGGGCACCGTCAAGATCAGCGACTTCGGCATCTCCCGCGCGCGCGGCGAGGACCAGACCGCCCGCAGCTCGGTGATCGCGGGCACCCCCGCCTTCTTCGCGCCCGAGGTGGCCCGCGGCGCCGATCCAACCGAGGCGTCGGACGTATTCTCGCTCGGCGCAACACTGTTCACCGCGACCGAGGGGCAGCCGCCGTTCGGCATCGACGAGGACACCCGTGCGCTGCTGCACCGGGTCGCCAAGGCCGAGATCATGCGTCCGGTCCGCAGCGGCGCCCTCACTGACGTGCTGCTGCGCATGCTCGAACCCGATCCGGCGCGGCGCCCCACGATGATCGAGGCCCGGGATCTGTTGGCGCGCAGTGCCGCAGGAACCGACAACGGGATCGCCTACGTCCTCGACGCGCCGCTGCGGGAGCCGGACGGGACGGTTCCGTTCTGGGCTCGTCGGGGCGCATCGGGCGGATCGCCCCGGCCCGGCCGCCGCCTCCCGTCGAGCACCTCCGGCGGGCTGACTGCCGTCCCGCAACCGGTGCCCCTGCAGTCCGTGCACCGGCCGAGTCAGCAACGTCCGCAACCACCGGCGTTCGAGCCGAAGCGCCCCGGCCCCGGCATCCCGGTCCCGCTGATCGCGGCGCTGGTCGTCGCGGCCCTGCTGATCGTGATCCTGGTCGTCGCGCTCGTCGCCTGACCGCGATGGCAACGCGGCTCCGGCGGCAGCCGGTCCGGCGTCACTCGATCCGGCGGCGATGCGCCCAGCGCGTCAGGGCATTCCGGTTGGACTGCTGCGTCTTTCGAAGCACGTTCGATGCATGGGTCTCCACCGTCTTCACCGAGATCACCAGCGTCTCGGCAATCTCGCGGTACGTGTAGCCGCGGGCAAGCAAACGAAGCACCTCGAGTTCCCGAGGGGTCAGTGAATCCAGTTCGGGATCGAGCGGCGGCTCCGGTGCCGTCGACCGTCCGGTGAAGGAGTCCAGAACGAAACCGGCAAGCCGCGGACTGAACACCGCGTCCCCGCCCGCGACCCTGCGCACCCCGTCGGCGAGTTCGTGCCCGGAGATCGTCTTCGTCACGTAGCCCCTGGCACCCGAACGGATCACCGCGATCACGTCCTCCGCTGCGTCGGAGACGCTCAGCGCCAGGCACACCGGGCCGGGCTCGATCGCCCGCAGCACGGCAACCCCACCGCCATCCGGCATGTGCACGTCGAGCAGCACCACGTCCGGCGTTGACGCGTTGATGCCCGCGACGGCCTCCGCGACCCCGCCCGCCTCACCGACCACCTCGATGTCGGGCTCCGACGCGAGTTCGGCACGCACCCCGGAACGGAAGACCGCGTGATCGTCGACCAGGAACACCCGAAAGGCGGTGCCCGGGGTGCCCACCCCGGGCCCTGCGGACGACGTCACCTGTACTGCTCCTTCGGGGTTGCGCTGCTGCTCGGGGGTTCGGCCTGCTTCGACCACTCTAGGTCAGCGTCGTCGCCGGTTTCCGGACCACCCAACGGCATCCCGATCCGGATCTCGGTTCCGCGTCCGATCGCGGACTCCACGGAGACGTCGCCGCCGCGACGCTCGACCCGCGCCCGGATCGACTTCGCCAGCCCCTGCCGATCGGTGGGGATCGCGGCCGGGTCGAAGCCGACGCCACGGTCGCGCACGTACACGTTGACCTGAGTGGCCTCCGCCTCCGCGAACAGGTCGACGGTGGACTCGCCGGAATGCTTGGCGGCGTTGACCAGCGCCTCCCTGGTGGCACCGAGGACGGCGGCAACGGCCTCCTTCGGCAGACCCGATTCCTCCTCGGGGACGTCGAGTCGCACATCGCCGACGGTCACGGTCTGCACCGCGATGCCGTGCTGGTCCTCGACCTCACCGGCGATGGTGCGCAGTGCCTCGGCGAGGCTGGCGTGCGCGGCCTCCCCCTCACCGAACAACCATCGACGCAGTTCGCGTTCCTGCCCACGGGCAAGCCGCAGCACCTCCTGCGGGCGGTCCGACTGCTTCTGAATCAGCGCGAGGGTCTGGAGGACGGAATCGTGTAGGTGCGAGGCGATCTCCTCGCGTTCCTCGTTGCGGATGCGGGCCGCCCGCTCCTTGCCGAGGTCCCGCCACAGTCGCAGCCACAGCGGGACGGTGAGCAACCCGATGCCGACGAGGGTGACGACGGCGGCGAGCAGCGACGACTGCAGCGACGCCAGGTCCACCTGGGCGAGCACCACGACGCCGAGGCCCAGCACGATCAGGGAGATCCCGCCGAGCACCCGCGCCCAGGTGAGCACCGTCGACCCCTGCGGCAGCCCGAACACCGAGCGGGGCCCATTCGAGTCGTACTCGCGCCAGACAAGGGCCGCGCCGACGGCCACCACCGCGACCGGGACGAGCACCTCCGCTGCGGTGCCGCTGACCAGCAGGGCCAGTCCCCCGGACAGGGCAAGGCCGAGCACAGCGAGGCCGAGGGCCCTGCGCCGTTCGGCGGGACTCGGCCGTTCGGTGTCGCTGCCGGGTGGGGTGAAGATCCACAGCAGTCCGTAGGCGACGATGCCCGCACCCGCGAGCCCACCGAGCAGGACGAACGCGACCCGGACCTTGAAGACGTCGACCCCGAGATGGTCGGCAACGCCACCGGCGACACCGCCGATCACCCGACCACCGACACGGCGCTCGAGGCGAGGATGGGTCACCTCACCCGGGACCTGGACACGCGGAATCGGCTGCACATCTTCGATCGTGGCACGATCGCGCCCGGGGGCGCATCAGGGTGGACCCTGATACCGCACCGGGCAAGCACCGAAAGATCAGGGTTCATCCCTGATGTGCTGGCGGTGCGCCGGCCACGACGATGGTGGGCATGAGCACACCGAGTTTCTCCGAGCAGCTGAACCAGTTGTGGCGAACCCGGCCCGCGCGGCTGCCCCGGCAGGGGCCCGTCGCCGGGGTCGCGGCGGGCATCGGTCACCGGTACGACGTCGACCCGGTCCTGGTCCGGGTGGCGTTCGTGGTCTCGACCCTGTTCGGCGGCGCGGGCATCGTCCTGTATCTCGCCGGCTGGCTGCTGCTGCCGCGGGCCGGTGACCCCACCTCGGCCGCCGAGTCCCTGGTCGGACGCGGGCACAGCTCCGAGTCGGGAACGAAGACCATCGTGCTGGTGGTCGCGCTGCTGATCGCGGTGAGCACCCTCGGCCCGATCGGGGTCAACTTCGGCGGGTCCGGTCTGATCAGCATGGCGTTGATGCTCGGCGGGCTGTGGCTGCTGTTTCAGCGCCGCCCGGAACCGCCTGCGCTGCCCGCGGGCACCGACCCGTGGTTCGGTATCACGCAACCCGCGTCCGGCTTCCCCGGCACGGTCGGGCCCGCGACCGGCCAGTACACCGCACCGGGCGTGTTCACGACCCTCCCGCAGAGCTATCAGCCGGACAGTGAATCGACAACGGCCGCAAGCACTCCCACACCGCCTCCCGGCGAACCGCAGGGGTCATCGACGCCGGACCCGATTGCCCCGGCCGCGGCGGCCGATCCTCGGGAGCATGGCCCCACCGACCCCCCGGCGTGGGACCCGCTCGGCGTCGCCCCGTTCGCGTGGGACCTGCCCGAGCCCGCACCCGCCCCCGCGCCCGTGTCTGCACCGCGGTCCCGGCCGAAGTCCCGGCTGACGTCGGTGGTGATCGGCCTCGCGATCCTGGCCTCGGTTGCCGCGTGGGCGATCGGCGCCGCCACCGATGGGACGTGGATGACGCCGGGCCGGATCGGCGCGGTGGGGCTGGCGGTGATCGGAGCGGGCATGGTCGTCGGCGCGTTCCTGCGCCGCGGCTACGGGCTCCTCGTTGTCACGGGCCCGCTGGCCGGGTTCGTCGTCCTCGCCTCCCTGATCGGTCCGATCGACTGGAGCAGCCACAATGTCGGCAGTCGCACCTGGACACCGCTGACCGCGGCGGACCTTGAACCCGAGTACACCAGCGAGCTCGGCGACTTCGTGCTCGACCTGCGGGGCGTCACGCTCACCGAGGACAAGACCGTCGCCGTCGAGGCGGGGGTCGGCACCTTCACGGTGCTGGTTCCCGAAAACATGAACGTCGTCAACCACTGCTCGATCGCGATCGGCGACGTCCGGTGCCTCCCGGAGGGACTGAGCGGCGGCTCCGACGGGACCGACGGCCCGGTCCTGACCCTGAACATGGATGGCCGCATTGGAGACCTGGAGGTTCGTCGTGGCTGAGAACATCGAATCGGGAGCGACGACCGGCACCAGCCGACGCCCGTCCGCGGCCCTGCTGCTGTCGGGGCTGGCCGCGTTGCTGGTCGCCCTGTGGGCGTTGGTCGGGCCGGACCGTCTCGGCGCGCTCGGCGACTGGCAGTTCACCTGGGTGCTGGTGCTTGCCGCCGTCGTCGTCGGGGTCGTGCTGGTGATCGCCCCGGGCCGCCGGAAGTAGGCGGGGCTCAGATGCCGGGAAGCGCGAACAGCATGCCGCCGCCCGGGAAGGCGCCGAACATGCCGCCACCACCGAACAGGCCCATCCCGCCACCACCGGGGAATCCGGGCAGCATTCCCCCGCCGTTGAGTACCCCGCCCTCGTTTCCCCAGATCAGTCCCTGATTCAGCGGTCCCTGCTCACCCAGGGGACCGCCGCCGCCGAGCAGACCGTTGCCGGTGCCCGCCCCGCCGAGGTTCTCGTTCTCGGTCCAGTTGTTGTTCCAGCCGTCACCGCGACCCTTGTTGTGGTTCCACCCCTTGTTGTGGCTGTTGTTCCACTGGGGATTGTCATTGTGGGTGTCGGCACGCACCTGAACGATCGCCGGAGCGGCCGTCGGAGCGGCCGAGGCCACCGCGGTTCCGGCCACCACCATCGGGACGGCGACCAACACACTCGCGGCGGCGAGGCCGAGCAGCCGCCTGCATCCATTGCGTGGATTCGTCTTCATCACACGCCTCCCATACCGTCTCCCCCCAGTCAACGCCCGATCGGCGCCGACGGCCAGTGCCGTCGACGCCGATCGGGGCCCGCGAGGTCAGTGCGTCGGGCTCACTCCCACTCGATGGTTCCCGGCGGCTTGCTGGTCACGTCGAGCACGACACGGTTGACGTCCGGCACCTCGTTGGTGATCCGGGTGGAGATGCGTTCGAGGACGTCATAGGGCAGCCGGGTCCAGTCCGCGGTCATCGCGTCCTCGCTGGAGACCGGGCGCAGCACGATCGGGTGACCGTAGGTGCGGCCGTCGCCCTGGACGCCGACGCTACGCACGTCCGCGAGCAGCACCACCGGGCACTGCCAGATCTGGCCGTCCAGGCCAGCGGCGGTGAGCTCCTCGCGGGCGATGGCGTCCGCCTGACGCAGCAGGGTGAGACGCTCGCGGGTCACCTCGCCGACGATGCGGATCGCCAGGCCCGGGCCCGGGAATGGCTGGCGCGCAACGATTTCCTCGGGCAGACCGAGGGCGCGGCCGACGGCGCGGACCTCGTCCTTGAACAGCAGCCGCAGCGGCTCGACGAGGGCGAACTGCAGGTCCTCGGGCAGCCCGCCGACGTTGTGGTGGCTCTTGATGTTGGCGGTGCCGGTGCCGCCGCCGGACTCGACGACGTCCGGGTAGAGGGTGCCCTGCACCAGGAACTCGACGGCCTCGCCGTGCGCGGCGGACTCGCCGAGCACCTCGCTGACGGCGCCCTCGAAGCTGCGGATGAACTCGCGGCCGATGATCTTGCGCTTGGCCTCCGGGTCGGACACGCCGTCGAGCTCGCCGAGGAAGGTGTCGACGGCGTCGACGGTGATCAGCTTGGCGCCGGTGGACGCGACGAAGTCCTGCTGCACCTGCTCGCGCTCGCCTGCCCGGAGCAGCCCGTGGTCGACGAAGACGCAGGTGAGCCGGTCGCCGATCGCGCGCTGCACCAACGCGGCCGCGACCGCCGAGTCGACGCCGCCGGACAGGCCGCAGATGGCCTTGCCGTCGCCGACCTGCGCCCGGACCTGCTCGATCAGACCCTCGGCGATATTCGCGGCGGTCCAGGTCGGGGCGATGCCCGCGATCTCCCGCAGGAAGCGGGTCAGCACCTGCTGGCCGTGCGGGGAGTGCAGGACCTCCGGGTGGTACTGAACACCGGCCAGTCGGCGCGCGCGGTCCTCGAACGCGGCGACGGGGGCGCCCGCGCTGGTGGCGGTCACCTCGAAGCCGTCCGGGGCGTCGGTGACCGCGTCACCGTGGCTCATCCACACCGGCTGCGTGGTCGGCAGGCCCTCGTGCAGGATGCCGCCGTCGACGCTGAGCTGAGTGCGGCCGTACTCCCGGGTACCGGTGTGCGTGACGGTGCCGCCGAGCGCGCCGGCCATCGCCTGAAAGCCGTAGCAGATGCCGAAGACCGGGATGCCGTGGTCGAACAGCCGCGGATCAAGCTTCGGCGCGCCGTCGGCGTACACGCTGGACGGTCCGCCGGACAGGATCACCGCCGCCGGCTTGCGGGCCACGATCTCCTCGACGGTCGCCGTGTGCGGCACCACCTCGGAGTAGACGCTGGCCTCACGGACCCGGCGTGCGATCAGCTGCGCGTACTGCGCACCGAAGTCGACGACGAGGACCGGATTCTGCTGGCTGGGGCCGGAATGCTGGGTGTCTGCCACCCGCCCAGTCTAATGTGTGGCCGCGCCCACCCGGATCGGCGGTCAGGCCGCCCCGGTGCCCGACGGTTCCTGCGTCGGCTCGACACCGGGACGGACCGGGGTGATCGGCAGCATCAGCGCGCCCGGGGCCCCGGCCGGAACCACCGGGGCGTTCGGGGCCACCGGCTCGATCCGCCGGTACGCCTGCCCCTGCTCGGGTCGAGAGTCCTTCTCCCCCTTGTTCGGCCACAGCGACGCCGCCCGCTCCGCCTGTGCACTGATCGTCAGGGACGGGTTCACCCCGAGATTGGCCGACACCGCGGATCCGTCGACCACGCTGAGCGTCGGATACCCGTACACCCGGTGGTAGGGATCGATGACCCCGTGACCCGGATCCGATCCGATGACGGCCCCACCGAGGAAGTGCGCGGTGAGCGGGATGTTGAACACCTCGCCCCAGGTGCCGCCCGCGACGCCGTCAATCTTGTCGGCGATCCGCCGGGTCGCCTCGTTGCCCGCCGGGATCCAGGTCGGGTTCGGCTCCCCGTGCCCCTGCCTACTGGTGACCTTGCGGCGACCGAACAGGCCGCGCTTGGTGTAGGTGGTGATCGAATTGTCGAGGTTCTGCATGACGAGCGCGATGATCGTCCGCTCGCTCCAGTCCTTCACCGACAGCATCCGCAGCATCTGCGCGGGGTTCGCGGCGATGATCTTCAGCAGCTTCACCCAGCGCGGCGTGCTACCCCCGCCGTCGGTCATCAGGGTCTGCAGCAGGCCCATCGCATTGGAGCCCTTGCCGTAGCGGACCGGTTCGATGTGGGTGTCCGAGGTGGGATGGAACGACGACGTGATCGCGACGCCCCTGGTGAGGTCCATCGCCGGATCAACCTTCATCTTCCCCGCACCGACGATGGATTCGGAGTTGGTGCGGGTCAGCTCGCCGAGCCGGTCGGACAGCCTCGGCAGCGCGCCGGTGTCCTTCATCCGGTGCAGCAGGTGCTGGGTGCCCCAGGTGCCCGCGGCGAGGACGACATGCTGGGCGGTGTAGGTCCGCTGCTGGCGGCGGACCTTCGCGCCGGTGCGATGCGTCCGCACCTCCCAGGTGCCGTCCGCCGCCTCGCGCAGCGAGTCCACCGTCGTCATCGGCACGATCGTCGCCCCGGCCAGCTCCGCGAGGCCGAGGTAGTTCTTGACGAGGGTGTTCTTGGCCCCGTGCCTGCAGCCGGTCATGCATTCACCGCACTCGATGCAGCCGGTGCGGGCCGGTCCGACACCGCCGAAGTAGGGGTCGTCGACCGTCGCGCCCGGCTCCCCGAAGAACACCCCGACCGGGGTCTGGATGAAGGTATCGCCGACGCCCATGTCATCGGCGACGGACCTGATGATCTCGTCGGCGGGCGTCATGTGCGGGTTCTGCACGACGCCGAGCATCTTCCTCGCCTGCTCGTAATGCGGCGTGAGCTCCGCGTCCCAGTCGGTGATCTCCCGCCACTGCGGGTCCTGGAAGAACGAGGTCGGCGGCTTGTAGAGGGTGTTCGCGTAGTTGAGGGAGCCGCCGCCGACGCCGGCACCAGCAAGGATCAGGACGTCGTGCAGCAGGTGCACCCGCTGGATCCCGTAGCAGCCGAGGGCGGGTGCCCAGAGGAAGCGCTTGAGGTCCCAGCTGGTCTTCGCGAAGTCCGCGTCCGCGAACCGGCGTCCGGCCTCGAGGATCCCGACCCGGTACCCCTTCTCGACCAGCCGCAGCGCCGTGACGCTGCCGCCAAATCCGGAGCCAACGATCAGGACGTCGAAATCCGTCGCACGCTTACCCATCAGGAGACCTCCACCGTGAACCTCTTGGTTACTCGCCAGTATGCACCCGGGATCTGTGACCGACCCCACAGGGTGCGGCTTAGCGTAACCATAAGTACCAGAAAGACCCCACCCCTTTGGCGATTGAGCGAACGGAACATTCGCTCGATCTGATCGACTGAACGCTTCCGTTCACTCGGTGGGGGTGGGGTCTGTCGTGGTCGGTGGTGCGGAGCGCGGGGGTCAGGCGCGGACGCTGAGCCCGACCTTCTGGAACTCCTTGAGATCGGAGTAGCCCGCCTTCGCCATCGACCGGCGCAGGCCGCCGACCAGGTTCAGCGACCCGTACGGGTCGTCCGACGGGCCGGTCAGCACGCGGTCCAGGCTCGGGCGGTCACCGAACCCGACCGGCAGCATCGCACCGCGCGGCACGGACGGGTGCGCGGCGGCGGACGGCCAGTACCATCCCCCGCCCGGCGCCTCGGCCGATGCGGCGAGCGGCGCACCGAGCACCGCGGCGTCGGCGCCGCAGGCGATCGCCTTGGCCAGGTCACCGGAGGTGGTGATGTCGCCGTCGGCGATGACGTGCACGTAGCGCCCGCCGGTCTCGTCCAGGTAGTCGCGGCGCGCGGCGGCGGCGTCGGCGATCGCGGTCGCCATCGGGACCCCGATCCCCAGCACCTCACCGGTGGTCGTCGCGCCCTCGGTCGAGCCGTAGCCGACGATGACACCCGCGGCACCGGTGCGCATCAGGTGCAGGGCGGTGCGGTGATCGCTCACGCCGCCCGCGACGACCGGTACATCCAATTCCGAGATGAACGTCTTGAGGTTCAGCGGCTCACCGGCCCCGTTCGCCACATGCTCCGCCGAGATGATCGTCCCGTGGATGACGAGGAGGTCGATGCCCGCCTTGAGCAGGTCCGGGGTCAACGCGCGGGCGTTCTGCGGGCTGACCCGCACCGCGGTGGTGACGCCCGCGTCCCGCACCTGCGCGACCGCGGCGGCCAGCAGGTGGGGCTGGATCGGCGCCGCGTGCAGCTCCTGCAGCTTCCGGATCGGCGCGTCCGGGTCGGCATCCGACTCGGCAAGGTGCACGAGCTCGGCGAGCGTGGCGTCGACGTCGGCGTGCCGACCCCACAGCCCCTCGCCGTTGATCACGCCGAGGCCGCCGCGCTTGCCGAGCTCGATCGCGAAGGACGGCGAGACGAGGGCGTCGGTCGGATGCGCGAGCACCGGAATGTCGAACCGGTAGGCGTCGAGCTGCCACGCCGTCGACACCTCCTTCGACGACCGGGTCCGGCGGGAGGGGACGATGTCGATGTCGTCCAGCTCATAGGTGCGACGGGCGGTTCGGCCCATACCGATCTCAACGAGGTCGCGCACGCGCGCCCCTTTCTTCGATGTGTAGTTGGGTGTGTGGCTAGCGGGCCGCGTAGTTCGGCGCTTCGACCGTCATCGTGATGTCGTGCGGGTGGCTCTCCTTCAGCCCGGCCGCGGTGATCTGCACGAACTGCGCCTCCTGCAGGTGCTCGATCGTGGTCGACCCGGTGTACCCCATCGCCGCGCGCAGGCCGCCGGTCAGCTGATGAATCACCGAGCCGAGCGGGCCGCGGAACGGGACCCGACCCTCGATGCCCTCCGGGACCAGCTTGTCCTCGGAGAGGACGTCGTCCTGGAAGTAGCGGTCCTTCGAGTAGGACTTGCCCTGGCCGCGGCTCTGCATCGCGCCGAGCGAACCCATGCCGCGGTAGCTCTTGAACTGCTTACCCCCGACGAGGACCATCTCGCCGGGTGACTCCGCCGTGCCCGCGAGCAGGGAACCGAGCATCGCGGTGGAGGCACCGGCCGCGAGGGCCTTGGCGATGTCGCCGGAGAACTGAAGACCGCCGTCGGCGATGACCGGAACACCGAGCGGCTTGCACGCCGCGACGGCCTCAAGGATCGCGGTGATCTGCGGTGCACCGACACCGGCGATGACGCGGGTGGTGCAGATCGAGCCGGGTCCGACACCGACCTTGACCGCGTCGACGCCCGCCTCGACCAGCGCCAGCGCCCCGTCGCGGGTCGCGACGTTGCCGCCGATGATCTGGACCCGGTCCCCGACCTCGGCCTTGATCTTGGCGATCATGCCGAGCACCCCGTTCGAGTGGCCGTGCGCGCTGTCCACGACGAGCACGTCGACCCCCGCGTCCGTGAGGGCCATCGCGCGGGCCCACGCGTCGTCGCCGACACCGACCGCGGCGCCGACAAGCAGGCGGCCGTCCCGGTCCTTGGTCGCGTTGGGGTGCTGCTCGGTCTTCACGAAGTCCTTGACCGTGATCAGCCCGGTGAGCTTGCCCCGACCGTCGACGATCGGGAGCTTCTCGATCTTGTGGCGGCGCAGCAGGCCGAGCGCGGCCTCCGCGGTCACGCCCTCCTGCGCGGTGATCAGGGGCGCCTTGGTCATCACCTCCGACACCGGCCGGTTCTCGTCCACCTCGAACCGCATGTCGCGGTTGGTGATGATGCCGACCAACTGTCCCTGCTCGTCGGTGACCGGCAGACCCGAGATCCGGAATCGCGCGCACATCGCGTCGACGTCGGCGAGGGTGTCGGACGGCGCGCAGGTGACCGGGTCGGTGACCATGCCCGCCTCGGAGCGCTTGACCGTCTCCACCTGAGCGGCCTGCGCCTCGGTCGACAGGTTGCGGTGCAGCACGCCCATCCCGCCCGCGCGGGCCATCGCGATCGCCATCCGGGACTCGGTGACGGTGTCCATCGCGGAACTGACCAGCGGCACGTTCAGGCGGATCGTGCGGGTCAACTGGCTGGAGGTGTCGACCTTGCTCGGGATGACGTCCGATGCCGCGGGAAGCAGCAGCACGTCGTCGAAGGTGAGTCCGAGCATCGCCACCTTGTCGGGGCGGTCTCCGCCGGTGCGCACGTGCCCTCCGGAATTTGTCATGCGGCTTTCGAACCTTTCCTTCGAACGTCGGTTGCGCTGGATCGTCGGCCCTTGCGTGAAGTGACCCAGCCGCGCCCGAGTGGGGTACCCACTGCGCGCCGCTGGTGCCTGCCGATGCGTCGCGGTTTCTTGGGACTGAAACAATGCTCGATCCCCGGCGATGTATTCCCTCAGACCGTTCACCATGGTATCGGCTGCGCGAGGACGCGGGCGAACCCGGTGACCCTACGGGCGTCACCGGGGCCGTAACGGGTGGCGCGGAGGGCCCCGCGCTGCGTACCGTGGGACCTGTGCGTGATCAACTGCCCCCCGGTCTGCCGCCGGACCCGTTCGCCGGCGACCCCTCCGACCCCTCCGCCGCACTGGATGCGATCGAGCCGGGACAGCCCCTCGACCCCCACGAGCGCCTCGCCGTGGAAGAGGACCTCGCCGATCTCGCCGTCTACGAGGCACTGCTCGCGCACCGCGGGATCCGCGGCCTGGTCGTCTGCTGCGACGACTGCCAGCAGGACCACTACCACGACTGGGACATGCTGCGCGCGAACCTGCTGCAGCTGCTCGTCGACGGCACCGTCCGCCCCCACGAACCGGCATACGACCCGGTCCCCGATGCGTACGTGACCTGGGACTACTGCCGTGGGTACGCGGACGCCTCGATGAACGAGGCACTGCACGGCGACGCCTTCGACGCCTGACGCACGGCACGAGAACGGCCCGACACGCGTGACGTGTCGGGCCGTTCTCGTGTGCTGGTGCGGGCTAGCCAGAGGGCGAGGTGTCCGGCGTGAGCGGCCGGGTCTCGATGGTCGCCGTCATCGGCGTGACGACGCGGCTCGACGTCGACGATGCCGTGGTCGGCGCGGGCTCGACGACCGTCGGCTCCGGGACCGTCGTGACCGGCGGGACGGTCGTGATCGGCGGAGCCGTCGTCACCGGCGGCTGGCTCGGCACCTCCGGTGCGATCAGGATCTCGGGCGGGACCGAGGGCTTGGTGGTGACTGCGCTGCCCGGCAGCGACGTCGGCGGCACGGCGGGCAGGGTGGTCGTCGCCCCGGGCACCGAGGTGGTGGTGCCGGGCGGCGCGGTCGTGGTGGTGGTCTTCCCCATGTCGGCCATCAGCCGGTCATGCCAGGCGTTGAGCTCGTCGCGCTTGTCCGTGTCGCTCACATCCCCGACCCGCTTGCTCGCGGATTCCAGCACGGCGATCGCACCCTGCGGGTTGCCGGACTTGATCATCCGTTCCGCCTCTTCGAGGTTGTTCGTCGTGTCGATGCTCGCCACCGTCGAGTTGGCGCGCTGAGTGAAGACGACCTCCTTGACCCGCCACAGCGGATCCCCCGGCTGAGCGTTGTAGGAGAACACGGTCACCCCGGCCATCACGACCGCGATGGCCGCGGCCGCGCCCGCAATCGGGCGCAGCAGCCGAAGTCCGCGCCGCGGCGCCTGCTGGTCGCCGCGTTCCCGATCGACCGCGGCCGCGGCCTCGTCGAGCGTCGGTCCTGCCGGCAGATCGGGACCGACGATCTCGGCTCGCCACCCCGCCAGCAGGGCCGCCAGCCGGTACTCCTCCTCGGTCGAGGTCGGGACGTCGCCACCACCGGCGAGCGCGTCGAGCAGGGCGTCATCGCGTTGCACTGCGCCGAGATCGAACGGTTGCCCGCGCATCTCGTCCGCCAGCGGATCACCCTGCGGCACGGTGAGATCGGCATCGGACGCATCGTGACGCCGCGTCCACTTGTCGTGGCCGCGCTTGCTCCCCCTAGCCATACATCTCACCTGCTTTCGCTACTTCGGTCTTCAACTTCGTGAGCGCCCGGTGCTGGGCGACCCGTACTGCTCCCGCCGTGCTCCCCACGGCGGCGGCCGTCTCCTCCGCCGACAGACCCACTACCAGTCGGAGGATGACGATCTCTCGATGCTTCTCGGACAACGTGCCGAGCAGCGCCTTGACCTGCCTGTTCGTCTCGGAGTCCAGGGCCAGCTTCTCCGGTCCCTCGTCGGCCGACACGACGTCCGGGACCTCGGCCATCGACTCGGCCCGGTTGCGTCCCGCACTGCGGTGCGCGTCGGCCACCTTGTGCGCGGCGATCCCGTAGACGAACGCCATGAAGGGGCGGCCCTGATCCCGATACCGCGGCAGAGCGGTCATCACAGCCAGGCACACCTCCTGCGCCACATCGTCCGCGGACAGGTGTCCCCGCTCCGCGGCTCCGACCCGTGATCGGCAGTACCGCACGACCATGGGTCGGACAAACTCCAGAACCCGAGACAAGGCGACTCGATCGCCCTGCGCTGCCGCAGCGACGGCTGAGTCCAACTCCTCGCTCGTACTACTCATCGACAGACTGTGTCCTGGCGTTACAGTGGCGCCCGCGCGACCGGACGCTCCCGCCGATTGACGGGACGTGTGAAGGATAGCGACCGGTTCTCACGTTTCCCTGAATCGCCCGCCCGCGCGGATGATCCGCGACGCGCTGCGCTGCCTGGCCAGGTCCGCCTCGGGTCCGGGCGCAACGCCGCCGAGCAACATCGCCGCCGCCCACTCCAGCGGAACGAGGTCGTGCTCGCGGCACCGGGCCAGCACCCGCCGCGCCGGGTCGACGGCGGCGGCCGGGTCCGGCCCGGCGCTGACCGCGGCGGCGAGCAGCAGGTCGGACTTGACCTGGTGTCGCGCCGACGGCGACCCCGCAGCCAGGTCGACCGCGGCCGCGGCGTGTCGGCGGCCACGATCCGGGTCGCCCGACACCAGCAACATCTCGGCACTCACCCAGTGCAACCGGATCCGCTGCCGCAGCAACGACTCGTCCGTTTCCCCGTCGAGCAGATCGGCGCACCGCTCGAGCAGCCGGAACCCGAGGGCCGTTCGACCGCAACCGAGGGCGTCGGCGGCGAGTCCGGTCAGTGCGTCGCACCGGGCCGCGACGGCCAACGGTGTCCGGTCGTCGCCGATCACCGCCAACGCTCGCCCATCGTGCGCGGACGCGAGCCGATGCCATCCGAGTTGACGCAACAGGGACGCCTCGGTGCTCGCGGCGAGGGAGGCGAGCACCGCGCCGGGGCGCTCCCGTCGCACCGCGGCCAATTCGGTGCGGGCGGCCGCGTAGCGCCCCTGCCCGCCGAGGGCGACCGCGCGCAGCCAGCGGTCGCGTGCGGATCGCGCCTGCCCGGGCACGGCTCCCGGGGTTGGCCCGAATGCGATGTCGGTGAGATCGGCGGCTGTCGGCACTGGCACGGGGTGAAGCGTAGAGCGCACCCCACGACGGCCCCGATTCGCGTCCGTCACGAAACGTTTCCGGCCGGTTCGACGACCGTTCAGGTCACATTAAGATTTCGACTTGCAAAATTATTGAACTCATTTCCCGGAACCGTCTGCCGATAACCAACAGCCGCGCGATCCGACCCCGCCGAGCGGACCCCACCTCCCCCGCCCCCGCCGAGATGCCCGGTCCGAGCCACCCGAAATCGGCTGCGACCTGCAATAATATCGGCATCCGCCGGGCGAGAACCCGATTCTCCGAGGGGCCCTCGATAATCACGAAATTGTGTCAATGTCCATGAACGGATCGTTAATTCTCGCGTCGCGGGGTATGTAAATCACCACGAACCGAAACTGTTGACGCGATTTCCGCGCCGACTATAACGTTGCCGTTGAAATTGAGTACGCACGTGAACGACCTTCACAGCGGCGCTTCGACCACCGGGGCAGTTCGTGCACCGGGATCGCACGGCGCGGCGCCCCGTGAAGCCAATGCCCGAGCCGACGTCAGGAGCTGGAATGCCGCAACCGAATCACCTCCCCGGCCCGAACGCCGACATCTGGGACTGGCAGATGCACGGACTCTGCCGCGGCGTCGATTCCGCGATGTTCTTCCACCCCGACGGCGAGCGCGGCCGCGCCCGCGCCCAGCGGGAGAACCGCGCGAAGGAGATGTGCAGGCAGTGCCCGGTGCTCGCGCAGTGCCGCACCCACGCCCTGACGGTGTGCGAGCCGTACGGCATCTGGGGCGGGATGTCCGAGGCGGAGCGGGAGGCGCACACCCGCCGCTATCGTCAGCGCATCGCCTCCTGACCCACGACACACGAACGGCCCCGGACGATGTGATCGTCCGGGGCCGTTCGCCGCGTCTACCGCGGCGCGGGGAGCCTAGTGGCTGTGCCCGTGCCCGTGGCCTGCGTCCTCGTCCTCGGCCGGCTTCTCGACGACCGCGGACTCGGTGGTGAGCACCATCCGCGCCACGGACGCCGCGTTGACGACCGCGGAACGGGTCACCTTCACGGGGTCGACGACACCGTCGGCGAGCAGGTCCCCGTAGGTGAGGGTCGCCGCGTTGAATCCGTGCCCCTTCGGCGCCTCAGCGACCTTGCTGACGACGACGGACCCGTCGAGCCCGGCGTTGGTGGCGATCCAGTACAGGGGCGCCTGGACCGCGGTCCGGACCACCTCGACACCGGTCGCCTCGTCACCGGACAGCGATGCGGCGAGCTCGGTCAGGGCCTGCGCCGCCTGCACGATGGCGGAACCGCCGCCGGGGACGATGCCCTCCTCGACCGCGGCCTTGGCCGCGTTGACGGCGTCCTCGACGCGGAACTTGCGTTCCTTGAGGTCGGTTTCGGTGGCCGCGCCGACCTTGATGACCGCGACGCCGCCCGCGAGCTTCGCGAGGCGCTCCTCGAGCTTCTCGCGATCCCAGTCCGAGTCGGTGTTCTCGATCTCGCGACGCAGCTGGCCGACGCGGACGTCGATGTCGGCCTGGGTGCCCGCACCCTCGACGATGGTTGTCTCGTCCTTGGTGACGACGACACGCCGCGCCGAACCGAGCAGGTCGAGGCCCGCGTCCTTGAGGGACAGCCCGACGTCGGTGTTGACGACGGTGCCGGCGGTCACGACCGCGAGGTCGTCGAGGAACGCCTTGCGGCGGTCACCGAAGTACGGCGCCTTGACGGCGACGGCCTTGATCGTCTTGCGGATCGAGTTCACGACGAGGGTGGACAGGGGCTCGCCCTCGATGTCCTCGGCGATGATCAGGACCGGCTTGCCCGACTCGGCGATCTTCTCGAGCAGCGGCAGGAAGTCCGGCAGCGAGCTGATCTTGTCGCGGTAGAGCAGCACCGACGCGTCCTCGAGCACGGCCTGCTGTGCGTCGATGTCGGTGATGAAGTACGGCGAAAGGAAGCCCTTGTCGAACTGGACGCCCTCGGTGACGACCAGTTCGGTCTGCAGGGTCGAGGACTCCTCGACCGTGACGACGCCGTCGGTGCCGACCCGCGTCATGGCCTCGCCGACCAGTCCGCCGATCTCCTCGTCGCGCGAGGAGACGGTCGCGACCTGGGCGATGGCCTCCTTGCCCTCGACCGGGGTCGCCGCGGCGAGCAGGGCCTCGGACACCGCATCGGCGGCCTTGGCGATGCCGACGCCGAGCGCGATCGGGTTGGCGCCAGCCGCGACGTTCTTCAGGCCCGCCTTGACGAGCGCCTGCGCGAGAACCGTCGCGGTGGTGGTGCCGTCGCCCGCGACGTCGTTGGTCTTGGTCGCGACGGACTTGACCAGCTGCGCGCCGAGGTTCTCGAAGGGATCCTCGAGCTCGATCTCGCGGGCGATGGACACGCCGTCGTTGGTGACGGTCGGGCCGCCGAACGCCTTGGCGAGCACGACGTGCCTGCCGCGGGGTCCGAGGGTGACCTTGACCGCGTCGGCGAGCTGGTCGACGCCACGCTCGAGTGCGCGACGCGCGGTCTCGTTGAATTCGATCTGCTTGGACATGGGTGCTGTTGCTCCTGGGAGGTCCTGGACGAGATCCGCCCCGGGTCCTTGTCGGGACGCCGGGGCGGATGCACGTGGCTTACTTGGAGATGACAGCCAGCACGTCGCGCGCCGACAGGATCAGGTACTCCTCGCCGGCGTACTTGATCTCGGTTCCGCCGTACTTGCTGTAGATGACGGTGTCGCCCTCCTGGACGTCGAGCGGAATCCGCTTCTCGCCGTCTTCGTCCCAGCGGCCGGGGCCGACGGCGACAACGGTGCCCTCCTGGGGCTTTTCCTTCGCCGTGTCGGGGATGACCAGGCCAGAGGCGGTCGTCGTTTCGGCCTCGTTGGCCTGGACGAGGATCTTGTCCTCGAGCGGCTTGATGTTCACGCTCGCCACGATGAGCCCTCCACTTTCGGGGTTTCCAGCGCCCAGGGCTGCTCCCCGGGCAAGTAGGTTGTAGTGCACGCATACGGCGCCTCGCGCGGTCCCGTCGTCGCGGGTGCCGGGACCGGGTCGGTGCCAACTAGCACTCTATACATGCGAGTGCCAGCGCTCAAGACATCGGACTGCTCACCTCGCGGGCTTCGCCGCGGGCGAAATCCGCGGAGTCGCCCCTCCGGTGCCCTACAGTCGCACCGTGGCGAACCTGAACAGGCGTGACTTCCTCGGCCTGGCCGGGCTCGGCGCGGCGGGCCTCCTCGGGGTCGGCGCACTGGGCCGGGCGCCGTGGGGCACCTGGTACGCGGCGGCGGACACCGCGGCCATCGCCGGAACCACCCTCGAGACGGTCGCCGCCCCGGTCGGCGCGGCCGGCTACCGCACCCTCACCGCCGGGCCCGGCCTGCCGATGATCGTGCGGGGCGAACTCGCCGAACCGAGGCCGGGGCGCGAGGACCGCCGCACCGCGCTGGCCGCCCTCGTTCAGCTGACCGACCTGCACATCCTGGACGCACAGTCGCCGATGCGGTTCGAGTACGTCCACCAGTTCACCGGGTCCGCGTTCCGCCCCCAGGAGACGCTGACCACGCAGGGCCTGGTCGCGCTGGTCGCGCGGGTCAACGCGCTGGGCCGGGGACCGCACACGCGCCGCGACTTCGACGCGGTGGTCACCACCGGCGACAACACCGACAACAAGGAACACGCGGAGCTGAACTGGTTCCTAGCCGCGCTCAACGGCGGCACCTTCGTTCCGAACACGGGTGCGGCCGGCCGCTACGAGGGGGTGCAGAATTCGGGCTCGGAGCTGTACTGGAACCCGGAGTCCGACCTCCCCGACCGCTACCAGCGTGCCGGGTTCCCGCCGATGCCCGGCCTGCTGGGCGCCGCCCTGCGCCCGGTCACCAGCCCCGGCCTGCGCACCCCCTGGTACTGCGTGTTCGGCAACCACGACGACGCGGTCCAGGGCACCGTGCCGAGCGGCATCGGCCCGCTGGAGGCGATGTACACCGGCGGGCTCAAGATCGAATCACCGAACTCGGAGCAGGCCAGGGCGATCGGCAGCGCGGCCAGCGCCGACCCCGGCGCGCTGGTCGCCGCGCTTGCCGCGGTCACCACACCGCCGCGGATCGTCACCCCGGACCCGGCCCGGGCACCGTTCACCCCGCGCCAGTTCATCGCCGCGCACCTCGATCCGGAGAACACCGGGCCGGGCCCGGTGGGACACGGGTTCGCCCCCGACGCCGGCGAGACCGGCATCGGGTACTACACCTTCGAGATCGCGCGCGGCGGCGGTGCCGTCCCCGAACTCCCGAGCGTGGTCGGCATCAGCATGGACTCAACCAACCGCGCAGGCTTCGTCGAGGGCTCGCTCGGCGAGGCGCAGTTCCGGTGGATCGAGCGCACCCTCGAGGCGGGCAGCAGCCGCCACCATGACCGGGACGGGCGGGTCGTCTCCCGAGCCGTCGACGACACCTGGTTCCTGCTGTTCAGCCACCACACCAGCGACACGATGGACAACCTGCTGCCCGACCCCGAGAATCCGGGCGAACGCCGGTACGGCGGCGGCGAACTGGTGGATCTGCTGCACCGGTTCCCGAACGTGCTCGGGTGGGTCAACGGCCACACTCACCAGAACCGGATCACCCCGCACCCTGGTGCGACGCCCGCGCAGGGTTTCTGGGAGATCAACACCGCCTCCCACGTCGACTTCCCGCAGCACGCGCGGGTGATCGAGGTCACCGACAACGGGGATGGCACGATCTCCCTGCTGACCACCCTGATCGAAGCCGACAGCCGCTACGAGGTGCGGCACGGCGACCACTCCCCCGCCGGCCTGGCGTCGCTGTACCGGGAGCTGTCGTTCAACGACATCCATGCGGACGCCGCGCTGTTCGGCGGCCCGGGCGACCACAACACCGAACTGCTGCTGCCGTCCCCGCGCGGCTGAGCACCGCCCCCGGATCGACACGCTGACCAGCACAGATCACACCTCGTATTTGTTGAATACGAAATGCAAGTAATATACCGTCGCTCACGTGCAGCTAACCAAGTTCACGGACCTCGGGCTGCGCGTGATGATGCGCCTGGCCGTCGCCCCCGGAGGCGGTGGACTCACGACCGGCCAGGTCGCGGAAGAGATGGCGATTCCCTACACGCACACCACGAAGGTGGTGCTGCGGCTGAAGGAACTCGGCATGGTCGAAGCCCGCCGCGGTCGGGGCGGCGGGCTCTCGATCACCGAACGGGCCCGCGGCACCTCCGTCGGCTGGCTCACCCGCCGCCTCGAGGGCGACGACGAGGTGGTCGCCTGCGACGGCGCCACCCCCTGCCCCCTGCGGCACGGCTGCCGGTTGCGGGGCGCACTGCGCCGAGCGCAGGACGCCTTCTACACCGCCCTCGACGACATCACGATCGACGACCTCGTCCGCGAACCCGACACCCGGGTCCTGCTCACCCTCTCCGTCCCGCGATCGGAGTAGGGCAGGTCAGGCCGCGTCCCTGCGGCGGCGCCCCGCACGGACGGCAGCGGTGATCACCCGGAGCCCGATCGCGAGCAGCACCAGATTCCCGACGATCTGCACCGACACCACGGCCCTCGCCGTCTCGGTCTCGGCGACGATGTCCCCGAAGCCCACCGTCGAGAAGCAGACGAGGGTGAAGTACAGCGCATCCAGCTTGGACAGCGGCTCGCTGAAGCTGTCGACCGCCGCCTGCGACAGCAGGTGGTAGACGGTGGCGTACGCCAGTAGGTAGGTGGGCACCGAGACCGCGAGCGCCTCGATCGACTGCACCCCCGGATAGCGGGCGGTGACGATCCTGCGGATCTGCCAGCCGAAGACCACGGTCACCACCAGCAGGCCGATCACCAGCCCGGCCACCGCGGACAGCGATGCGAGATCGTGCATCGGCACCAGGAAGTACACGACGACCAGCAGTGTCGCGGTGAGCACCGGACGGAGCACCGCCCGGCGGATCAGCGTGCGCTGCGCCGACCTCGAGAGCGCGGCGAAACCCGCTCCGCCGCCGGGAACGTCACCGTTCCCGTCAGCGGACATCGCCCGCGACCGAGGACTGGCTGACGGTGACGGACAGGCCGGGGTCGGTCGCGACGGTCAGCGGCGACGGCGCAGCGCCACCGGCGATGACGTGGGCACCGAGTGCGGCGATCATCACGCCATTGTCGGTGCACAGCCGAGGCTTCGGGATCCGAAGCGTCAATCCGGCCGCCGCGCAGCGTTCCTCGGCGAGCGACCGGATCCGCGAGTTGGCGGTGGCACCGCCGCCGAGAACCAGGGTGTCCACCCCAACATCGGTCGCGGCGCGCACCGCCTTCATCGTCAGCACGTCGGCGACGGCCTCCTGAAACGAGGCGGCGACGTCTGGGATGGACACCGGCTCACCGGCCCGCTCCTTCGACTCCACGTAGCGGGCGACCGCCGTTTTGAGCCCGGAGAACGAGAAGTCGTGCCGCGCGTCTCGCGCCCCGGTCATGCCGCGCGGGAAGGCGATTGCGTTCGGGTCACCGTCGCGGGCCGCGGCGTCGAGCGCGGGCCCGCCGGGGAAGCCGAGGCCGAGCAGTCGCGCCACCTTGTCGAACGCCTCGCCGGCCGCGTCGTCGACCGTCGTGCCGAGCTCCTCGATCGGCCGGGCGAGGTCCCGCACGTGCAGCAGGTGGGTGTGCCCGCCGGAGACGAGCAGCGCCACGCACGGCGGCATCGGTCCGTGTTCGAGGGTGTCGACGGCGACGTGACCGCCGAGATGGTTGAGCGCGTAGAACGGCACATCCCAGGCGGCGGCGTAGGCCTTCGCGGCGGCAGCACCGACGAGCAGCGCCCCGGCCAGTCCGGGACCGATCGTGACGGCCAGCGCGTCCGGCTTCGCGATCCCGGCCTGCGCGAGGGCGCGCCGCATCGTCGGGACGATCGCCTCGAGGTGGGCGCGGGAGGCGACCTCCGGGACGACCCCGCCGTAGCGGGCGTGCTGATCGACGCTGGACGCGACCTCGTCCGCGAGCAGTTCGCAGGTGCCGTCCGCCCGCCACCGAACGATGCCGACTCCCGTTTCGTCGCAGGAGCTTTCGATTCCCATCACGATCACGACTGCGACTCCTCCTGCTCGATCAACACCCCGGGGCGACGCATCGTGTACGCATCGGCGCCGCTGGGCTGGTAGTAGTTTCGGCGGGTTCCCACGATCTCGAATCCCTCGCGCCGGTAGAGGGCGATGGCCGCCTCGTTGTCGGTGCGGACCTCAAGGAAGACCGGGGCTCCGTGCCGGTCGGCGAGCCCGAGCAGTTCGTCGAGGAGCAACGCTCCCAGACCCCGCCGACGGTGCTCGGGGTCGACACCGATGGTGTGCACCTCGGCCTCGATGTCGGGCGCGTTGCCCAGCAACGCGACTCCGGCGTACCCGAGCACCCGGCCGCTGTCGCTGCGGACGACGACGTAGTGGTTGTGCGGGTGCGCGAGCTCGGCGCGGAACGCGTCCGCACTCCAGGGCCCGTCCCCGGCGAACAGCAGCGTCTCCAGTTCCGCGCAGCGCTGCGCGTCGGCAGGCCGCATCGCGGTGAGCGCGTCGCTCATTTCTTCCGGTCCGCCATCTCGACGGCATCCGGACGTCGAAGATACAGCGGCACAAGAGGTTCCGGATCCACCGCGGCCATCAGCGCGGCCGCGGCCACCGCAACCAGCCCGGCGGGCGACGGGGTCGCCACCGCAACGACCGGCAGATCGAACAGCTCCGCGT
Organism: Rhodococcus sp. NPDC058505; assembly: GCF_042720095.1. Classification (NCBI taxonomy): domain Bacteria; kingdom Bacillati; phylum Actinomycetota; class Actinomycetes; order Mycobacteriales; family Nocardiaceae; genus Rhodococcus; species Rhodococcus sp. NPDC058505. Next base: position 161,817 of record NZ_JBHXNB010000004.1, on the reverse strand, counting down.
GCACCGCCGACCCCGCGACCACCACCGACGGCTGCGGTTCGAGGTCCACCGGCCGGTTCACTGCGGGGCCCTCGACGCGGCGCCCGCCCTGGTACCGCGCCCAGTACACCTCCCGGCGGCGGGCATCGGTGACCACCAACAGATCCCGCTGATCCTCGGCGGCCGCGTCGGCGGCGATCGCGTCGAGGCTGCACACCCCGTGCACGGGGATCCCGAGCGCGTCACCGAACGCCGCACCGGTCGCCATCCCGACCCGCAGACCGGTGAAGGGTCCCGGGCCGACCCCGACCACGACGGCGTCCAGGTCGGCGGGCCCGTGCCCCGACTCGGCAAGGCACGCCAGGATGTGCGGCGTGAGCACCTCCGCGTGGGCACGCGGATTGACGGTGATCCGGTGGGCCAGGGCGCGGGGAGCGTCGCCGTCGAGGCGAACCACCCCCGCGGTCACGGCCGGGGTGGCGGTATCGACAGCGAGAACGAGCACGGCTATCGAGGATACCCGCCGGTCACGAAACCCATCCCCACCGCGCGGTGCGGACGTCGGACTCCGGCTCACGCCGCAGCCGCACCAGCAGATGCCGGTCGGTCAGATGCTCGACGATTCCCTCGCCCCACTCGACCACCACCACCGCGCCCGCGAGGTCGGTGTCCAGGTCGAGGGCGTCGAGTTCGTCGAACGTGGCGGACCGTTCGGCGCCGAGGCCGAGCCGGTACGCATCGACGTGCACCATCGCGACGGCCACGCCGCCGTCGGGCCTGCTGCCCGCGCGGTGCTCGCGGGCGATGATGAAGGTCGGGGAACTGACCCGGCCCTGCACGCCGAGACCCGCCGCGATGCCCCGCGCCAGCGCCGTCTTCCCCGCCCCGAGCGGCCCGTCCAGCACCACCAGGTCACCGGCGCCGAGTTCGACGGCCAGCCTCCGCCCGAACGCCTCGGTGTCCGCCACCGTCGGGAGGTGGATCACCGCCTGCTCGTGGTCAGCCACCAATGCTCTCCTTCGTTTCCAGGTCGTGTTCGGCGACCGCCCGGGTCACCAACCGGTCGATCGCGTCGGTCACCCGGATCGGGAACTCCAGTTGGACCAGGTGGCCGGCCGAGACCACCCGCACCAGCTCACAGTTCGGCAGTTCGTCGGCCATCGCCTGCGACTGGGCGAACGGGATCACCATGTCCGTGTCACCGCACAGCACCAGTGCTGGCAGACCGGCGATCACCGGCAGCGCCTCCGATTCGTCGTGCAGTTCCAGCGATTTGAGGAAGTTGACGATCGTCGTCACCGACGTCTCGTTCAGCATGCGCTCCGAGAACCGGGTCAGCGACGGGCTCACCTCGGTGCCGTACGACGACGCCCGCAGGATCGGGGAGATAATCGCGCGGGCGGCGCCGCGCCCCACCTGGACGACACCCGGCGCGGTCCGCACCGCGAACCGGAACGCGTCGATCACCGGGTTCTGCAGGTTCCGGCTCAGGCCGGTCCGGTTCAGGCCCGCCGCCGCGGTCGCGAGCAGCCCAACCCCGATCACGTGCTCCCCGAACAATTCCGGCATCTGACGCGCCAGCGACAGGATCGTCATGCCGCCCATCGAATGGCCGACCAGCACTACCGGCCCGGTCGGTGCGACGGCCCGCAGCACCGCGTGCAGGTCGCGACCGAGCTGACCGATTGTGCACGACTCCGCGGTCGGGGTGCCGGAGCGGCCGTGACCGCGCTGGTCGTAGAACACCATCCGCACCGAGTCACCCCAGCGCTTCCGCAACTGCCGCCGTTGGAAATGCCAGGAGTCCATCCGCAGGCAGTATCCGTGCACGAACACCACGGTCAGCGGCGCGTCCACCGGGCCGACCTCCCGGATCGCGAGGGCGACGCCGTCATCGGCGACAACCAGGCTGCCGCGGTCGCTGTCGAGCAGCCCGAAGTCCTCGTCGGCGTGCCGGTCCCGACGGCGCCTGCTCGGCTCGGTCCGCTGCTGCGCCGCCCGCACCCCGGCCAGCGCCCCGACCGCGGCAGCGACCCCGGCACCGCCGATCGCACCGCGGCGACCGAACGGCATCACCCGCGAGTCCGGTCGCCGCCGATGTAGGTGCGCACCACCCGGCCGCGGACACCGGTCACCACCTCGTAGTGGATGGTGTCGAGGCGGTCGGCCCAGTCCTGCGCGACCGGCTCGCCATCGGCCCCGCTGCCGAAGAGGATCGCGGTGTCCCCCTCCGCGACGGAACCGGGGTCGGGCCCGAGGTCGACGACGACCTGATCCATGCACACCCGCCCGATCTGAGGGAACCGTCGGTCCCCGATCTGGACCTCGAACCGTCCGCCGAGCGCCCGCGGAACACCGTCCGCGTAGCCGACCGGCAGCAGTGCGACGGTGGTGTCGTGCGGCGCGATCCAGGTGTGCCCGTAGGACACCCCGCCGCCCGCCGCAACCTTCTTGACCAGGGCGACCCTGGCGCGCAGCGTCATCGCCGGGCGCAGCCCGAAGCCGCCGAGTTCCGGGACCGGCGACAACCCGTACAGCGCGATACCGGGCCGAACCATGTCGAACCGCAGGTCGGGCCGGGTCAGCGTCGCCGCGGAGTTCGCCAGGTGCACCCGGTCCGGAGCCAGCCCGAGCCGCGTCGCCCGCTCGACCGCGTCGCGCAGCACCAGCGACTGCTCGTCGATGACCGGGTGATGGGGCTGGTCGGCGTGTGCGAGGTGGGAGAACACTCCCCCGAGCCGCACCGCGCCCTCCGCCGTGGCCCGCGCGAGTCCGTCGAGCAGGTCGTCGAGTTCGGTCGGCGAGACGCCGTTGCGGTTCAACCCGGTGTCCACCTTCACCGACACCGCCGCGGTGGCCCCGACCTGGCGTGCCGCGGCGACCACCGCGGCGAGGTGGCGGGGCGAGGACACGGCGAGTTCGACGTCGGCGGCGATCGCGGCGCGGAAGTCGGTGTCCGCGGTGTGCAGCCACGACAGCACCGGAGCGGTGATCCCGGCGGCGCGCAGGGCGAGCGCCTCCCCGACGGTGGTGACGCCCAGGTCGGAGGCGCCCGCGTCGAGCGCTGCTCGGGCGACGGCAACGGCCCCGTGGTTGTAGGCGTCGGCCTTGACCACCGCCATCACGGCGCCGTCCCCCGCGTGTTCCTTGAGCACCCTCGTGTTGTGCGCGATCGCGTCGAGGTCGATCAGCGCCTCCGCCTGGGGTGCCGGTGCCTGCGGCGCGGGTCCGGACAAATCGGCGCCCGCCGGGGGGACGGGCGCCGTACGGTCACTGTTCGCGGTGATGGTCATGATCCCCCAATCCTGCCACCACCTGCCCTTATGCCCAATGACCCCGCTCACTCGGTGCGGTCAGGACCCGGCGTCCGATGCGGCCCGCAGAATCCGGATCGCGGATCTGACCTGCGTCAACAGCGCACCCGCTGAGATCGGTGCCGCCGTCGCCGACCCCGCACCCGCCGCGAGTGCCGCCGCAAGCGAGTGTGCCCGCGCACCCATCGCCGCGGCGCCGGACGGGTCGAGGCCGGTGGACAGCAGGGCGCCGATCAGCCCGGCCAGCACGTCCCCGGATCCGGCGGTCGCCGCTGCGGACCCGCCCGCGTCGTTGACCAGCACCGCGCCCCCGGGTTCCGCGATCACCGTCGCGCGCCCCTTGAGCAGCACCGTCACCCCCCACCGGTCGGCGAGGTCGCGGGCACACCCGACCCGGTCGGCGCCGGGATCCACGCCGGTGAGCCGCGCGAACTCCCCGGCGTGCGGTGTCAGCAGGGTGGGGGCCGACCGGCCAGCGAGCAGTCCGGGATCCGCGGCGAGAACGGTCAGCCCGTCCGCGTCGATCAGTACCGGCAGGTCCGACTCGACCGCGCCCCGCACCACGGCCGTTGCGGAGGGACCGGTCCCGATCCCCGGCCCGACCACCCAGGCCTGCACCCTGCCCGCCGTGTCCAGCCGATCCGCGGCGACCACCTCTGGCCACGCCGAAATCACCTGTGGTGCCGCGGATCCCACGTAGCGCACCATGCCGGAGGTTGCCGCGACCGCGCCCCCACAGGACAGCACGGCGGCACCCGGGTAGCGCTCGCCGCCCGCGACGACCCCGACGACGCCCTGGCTGTATTTGTCGTCCGCCGCGCCGGGCAGCGGCCACCGAGCCCCCACCTCGGCTGGCGTCAGCGCGCGGATTCCGGCCGCCATCGGAGCCAATCCGATGTCGACCAGCTCCACCCGCCCGCACCGGGCGGCGGCAAGCACGTGCACCGGCTTCAACGCTCCGAACGCGACGGTCACCGACGCCGTCACCGCGGGCCCGGCCACCGCCCCGGTGTCCGGGTCCACGCCGCTGGGCAGGTCCACCGCAATAATCGGCGCGGTGATCGACGCGACCACCGACGCCGCGGCGGGGCGCAGCGGCCCGCGTCCGGAGATCCCGACGATCCCGTCGAGCACCAGGTCCGGATCGCCGAGGTCCGCGCCGATCCGGCCGCCCGCCGCGCGCAGTGCCGCGAGCCCCGGACCGTGCACCCGCGCGGGGTCGAGCAGCACCGCTCGCACCGCGACTCCCCGCCGCCGCAGCAGCGCACCCGCGAACAGCGCGTCCCCGCCGTTGTCCCCGGACCCGACGAGCAGCGTCACCGATCGCCCCGCGACACCCCCGGCGCGTGCCCGCAGTTCGGCGGCCGCGACACCGGCGAGCCCGTGCGCGGCGCGGCGCATCAGCGTGCCCTCGGGCAGCGCCGACAGCAGCGGCGCCTCGGCGGCCCTGACCTGCTCGGCGGTGTGAAATTCGCGCACCGAACCCCCCTCCGGCACTCCGTGCCTGTGAGTCTTTTTGGCCCCGGTCGGGGCCAAAAAGACTCACAGGCGGCGGAGCCGCCTACTCGACGGTGACGGACTTTGCGAGGTTGCGGGGCTTGTCGACGTCGTAGCCGCGGGCGCGGGCGACCTCCGCCGCGAACACCTGCAGCGGGATCGTCGACAGCAGCGGCTGCAGCAGGGTCGGCGAGGCGGGAATCTCGATCAGGTGATCGGCGTGCGGCCGCACCATCTCGTCGCCCTCCTCGGCGATGACGATCGTGCGCGCACCGCGGGCCTTGATCTCCTGAATGTTGGAGACCAGCTTCGAGTGCAGCACGGCACGTCCCTTCGGGGACGGCATCACCACGATGACCGGCAGGCCCTCCTCGATCAGCGCGATCGGACCGTGCTTGAGCTCACCGGCGGCGAAGCCCTCGGCGTGCATGTATGCGAGCTCCTTGAGCTTGAGTGCACCCTCGAGCGCGACCGGGTAGCCCACGTGTCTGCCGAGGAACAGCACCGTCGATGCGTCCGCAAGCTCCCTCGCCAGCGCGCGCACCGGCTCGATCGTCTCGAGCACCCGCGTCACCAGCGCGGGCATCGACTCGAGCTCGGCGTACTCGCGCGCCACCTCATCCGGGTACTTGGTGCCGCGCGCCTGCGCGAGCGCGAGACCGACCAGATAGTTGGCCGTCACCTGGGCGAGGAACGCCTTCGTCGACGCGACGGCGATCTCCGGACCGGCCCGGGTGTAGAGGACGGCGTCGGCCTCACGGGGAATCTGGGCACCGTTGGTGTTGCAGATCGCCAGCACCCGGGCCTTCTGATCCTTGGCGTGCTTCACGGCCTCGAGGGTGTCGGCGGTCTCCCCCGACTGCGACACCGCGACGACGAGCGTCGACCGGTCCAGCACCGGGTCCCGGTACCGGAACTCGCTGGCGAGCTCGACCTCGACGGGCAGCCGGGTCCAGTGCTCGATCGCGTACTTGGCGAGCAGGCCGGAGTGGTAGGCGCTGCCGCAGGCGACGACGAAGACCTTGTCCACGTCCCGCAGTTCCTGATCGGACAGCCGCTGCTCGTCGAGGACGATCTTGCCGTCCTCGAAGTGCCCGAGCAGCGTGTCCGCGACGGCGGCGGGCTGCTCGGCGATCTCCTTGAGCATGAAGTAGTCGTGGCCACCCTTCTCGGCGGCCTCGAGGTCCCAGTCGATCCGGAACGGACGCCCGGTGGCCTCGTTGCCGGCGAAGTCGGTGATCCGGTAGCCGTCGGCGGTGATCACCACGACCTGGTCCTGGCCGAGTTCGATCGCGTCGCGGGTGTGCTCGATGAACGCGGCGACGTCGGAGCCGACGAACATTTCGCCGTCACCGACACCGACGACCAGCGGCGTCGACCGGCGGGCCGCGATGATGGTGTCGGCGTGATCGGCGTGCGTGAAGACCAGCGTGAACGCGCCCTCGAGCCTGCGCAGCACCTGGTGTGCGCTTGCCACGAAGTCGCCTGCGGTCTCGCCCTCGGCGTAGGCCCGCGCGACGAGGTGCACGGCCACCTCGGAGTCGGTGTCGCTCTGCAGCTCGATCCCGGCGGCCTCCAGCTCCTGACGGAGCGGGGTGAAGTTCTCGATGATGCCGTTGTGCACGACGGCCAGCTTGCCGTCCGCGTCCCGGTGCGGGTGGGCGTTGCGGTCGGTGGGGCGGCCGTGCGTTGCCCACCGCGTATGCCCGATTCCGGTGCTGCCCGCGAAGCGGTCGGCGCCGACCTCCGCCAGCTCGGCCGTCAGATTGGCAAGCTTGCCCGCCTTGCGTTCGACCGCAAGCCCACCCGCTCCGTCCAGGACCGCGATCCCGGCGGAGTCGTAGCCGCGGTATTCCATTCGGCGCAGCGCCTCCACCACGACGCCAAGGGCAGGGCGGTGGCCGACGTATCCCACGATTCCGCACATGGTGCCCAAGCCTACTGGGCGCGCCACCCCCAGGTCAGCGCGGACCCGTGGGATCCGACCCGGCGTCGTCGCAGTCCGCGAGGAACGCGGCGAACGCGGGCCACATGGTGTCCCTGGCGCTGCGTCCGGTGAGCACACCGAGATGCCCGCCGGGGTACACGCCGTACCGCACGGTCGGGGCACCACCGAGCAGGTCGGTCAGGTGCCGAACAGCCTGTTTCGGGGCGAGTCCGTCGCCGCTGCCCGCGACGACCATCACCGGGACGTCGATCGCGTCCAGGTCCACCTGCCTGCCGCCGATCCGCATGTGCCCGGTCGCGAACTCGTTGGACCGCATCACGACGTGGTACAGCTGACCGAAGGTGCGTCCTGGGTAGGCGTACATGCTGTTCATGAACCGGTCGACGGCCTCGATCTGCTCGAGGTGGTCCCGATCGTCGAGGTTGGTGAGCACCGTCCACGGCCTGGTCAGGTACTTGTCCACGCTGGCGACCTTGAACCCGAGACTGGTCAGCGGGGCGGGCACCGTGCCGACGAGCCGGTAGAACGGGGTGACGGTGAGCGGCCCGAACAGCCGGTCCAGCGGGCGCAGCGTCGCGAACAGCGGCACCTGACGCAGGTCGAACGGGCTGGCGATCGGGGTCAGCGACCGCAGCGGCAGTTCCCGGTGCGCTGCGGCGGCGTACACGGCGAAGATCCCGCCGAGCGACCAGCCCGCGAGGTGGACATCCGACCCGCCCGCGTCGGCGCTGACCACCCGGACCGCGTCGGGAACGACGTCGTCGACCCAGTGCTCGAACCCGCGGCTGCGGTCCGCGAAGTTCACCGGACCGTAGTCGACGACGTACACGTCCCTTCCGGTGTCCCGGAGGTACTCGACGAAACTGCAGCCGCGCCGCAGATCGAACGCGATCGAGGTGGCCGCCAGCGGTGTGACGAGCAGCACCGGGGCACCGACCCCGGAGCCGTCGGCGGACCGGAACCGCCGGATTGTCCGGTCCGCGTTCTCGTCCACCACCTCGGAGTCGGTCGGTCGGAGATCCGCGAGGCCCCCGGATCCGATCCGGGCGCGGACGTTCGCCGCCGCCCGCGCCAGATCCCGCGGTACCGGAACCGGAATGCCAAACACCGTGAAAACTCCCTCGCCGTCCTGCCATGCCCGGCCGGGGCGCCGGGCGGCCTTCGAACATCCACCGCCCGTCGATCGGATACGGTCGTGCACGTGGCGCCGACTCCGAAGACCCTGGCCTCTCGTCTATCTAAGCGCGGACCGCACCGGGTGCTGCGCGGCGACCTCGCATTGGCGGGTCTGCCCGGCGTGGTGTACACCCCGGCCGAGGGCTTCGCGTTGCCTGCCGTGGTGTTCGGCCACGGATGGATGACCGGGGTGGACCGCTATCGGGAGACCCTCACCCACCTGGCGTCGTGGGGCATCGTCGCCGCCGCCCCGGACACCCAGCGGTCCCCGGTGGCCTCCCACCTCGCGCTGGCCGCGGACCTGCGCGGCGCAGCCGACATCTGCACCGGCGTCCGGCTCGGCCAAGGGAAGATCTCGGTCGCCGCGGACCGGGTCGCCTTCGCCGGGCATGCGATGGGTGCCGGCGCGGCGGTGATCGCGGCAGCCGAGCACGGCTCGCCCGCGGTTGCGGCACTCTTCCCCGCACCGACCGCACCGGCGGCGGAGGCGTTCGCGGCCGAGCAGTCGGGGCCCGCGCTGGTCCTCGCCGCGGCCGAGGACCTCGACTCGATGAACTGCAACGCCCGGTCCCTCGCCGCGGCCTGGGGCGGGCAGGCGATCCTGCGGGGAGTGGACAAGGCGTCCGGTGGTGGCCTCGCCGAGGGTCGGGCGCTGTTCGGCGCGCTCGGTCTCGGCCGGTCGCAGCGCGGCACCCAGCGGACCACGCGGGCCCTGCTCACCGGCTATCTGCTGTACCACCTGTCCGGCGACACCGACTACGCGCCGTTCGCGACGCCGGGTGTCGAGATTCCGCACACCACCCTGGTTCCCGACCTGGAGGAACCCGATCACACCAGCCAACTGCTGCGCGGCTGATCTGGAGGTTCATCCGCCGGCGCTGACCGTGGCGACGGCGCCGGATCCCGGTCCGCCCGGTCGGTGAGCGCGCGTTCCGCCCGGTCCACCGCGGCGGTCAGCAGCACGCGCAGGTCGTCAAGGCTCACAGCGGCCCCGCGTCGGCCAGTTCCGCCCCGCTGCGGTCGGCCGCGACCGCGGCGTGGGTCGGCGCCGCCGCACCCGACCGATCCCGCCGCGGCCCGAACGCGAGCGCATCGACGTCACCCGCCGCGACCGGCACCGGCTGCGGCGCGGCAGCGGCCGGCGGAGCAACGGGCGGCGCGGCAGCGGCCGGCGGAGCAACGGGCGGCGCGGCAGCGGCCGGCGGAGCAACGGGCGGCGGCGCAGCAACGGGCGGAGCAGCAACGGGCGGCGGAGCAACGGGCGGCGGCGCAGCGACGTGCGGGGACTCGGCAGCACCGACGCTGGCGAGCGCCAGCTCCACCATCTCGCGCACCCCCTCGACGACGCGGTCGACGACGGTGAACAGCTCGGTCAGGGCGGCGATGGCCACGCAGGGGTGCGCTCCGTCCTCCGGATCGAGGTCGGCGGCCCGTCGCGCGAGGTCCGCCCGTGCCGCGTGCGCCTCCCGGATCAGCTCGGCACCGGCGTCGAGGGTGTCCGCTGCCGCCGCGATGCGCGCGCAGTCCGCCCGTGCCGTGTCGAGGTGACGCCGGAGGACCGTGAGCGCCGCCTCGGCGGCGGGCCCGGTCCAGGTGGCGGTCACCCTGGCGACGGCCTGCTCCTGGGCGAGCAGATGCGCACGCAGAACCGCGGCGGTGGACCGGAGGATCTCCGCGTCGGCGTGCAGGGCATCCGGTTCGAGGTCCCGGTATCGCGGGTTCACCAGTCGAGCCGCCGGAACGCGGCCGCGGCAGCCACCTCCTGCGCGGCATACCGGTCGGCGGTCGATGTCAGCAGCGCCGCCGCGGCGGCGGTCCGTTGCGCCCAGGCCCGCGTCACGCTGGCCTGCCGACCGTCGCCGCAGGCCAGCGCGGTCTCCACCCGCTCGGCGAGCCGGGCGAGCTCCGCTGCCGAATCCGCGAACACGGCCGCCGCCGCGCGCACCGTTGCCTCGTCGAGCGTCAGCTCCCCGTCCACCTGCCCCACCCCGCTGCCGTATCGAGGCCGCGCGCCTGCGCGCCCGACTACACCGTCACGGTGTCAGACGCACGGCAACCGGAACCGGTTCCCCGAGTCCATTGACGGGGCTCAGACGGCGGCGACCCGGTCCGCGAGACCGTCCGCGAGGGCACGCGCCACCTCGATCTCGGTGGCCTCGACCATCACCCGAACCAGCTGCTCGGTGCCGGACGGGCGCAGCAGCACCCGGCCGGTGTCGCCGAGTCGGCGTTCGGCGTCGGCGACCGCCTCGAGCACGGTCGGCGCGACCGCGACGGCGGCCTTGTCGGTGACCTTCACGTTGACCAGGACTTGCGGCAGGATCTGCATCACGGTCGCGAGGTCGGCCAGCGACGACCGGGTTTGCGCCATCCGGCTCATCAGCCGCAGACCGGTCAGGACGCCGTCACCGGTGGTCCCGAACCCGGGCAGCACGACGTGCCCGGACTGCTCGCCGCCGAGGCTGAACCGGCCCGCCCGCAGCTCCTCGAGGACGTAGCGGTCACCGACGGCGGTGGTGCGGACCTCGATGCCCGCCTCCCGCATCGCGATGTGCAGTCCGAGGTTGCTCATCACGGTCGCGACGAGCGTGTTGTCGACGAGCTCCCCCGCCTCGCGCATCGCGACGGCGAGAATCGACATGATCACGTCGCCGTCGATGACGGTGCCGGTCGCGTCGACCGCGAGGCAACGATCCGCGTCGCCGTCGTGGGCGAGGCCGAGGTCGGCGCCGTGCTCGAGCACGGCGGCCTGCAGGTCGGCGAGGTGGGTCGAGCCGCAGCCGTCGTTGATGTTGTATCCGTCTGGGGCGCTGTGGATCTCGATGACGGTGGCGCCCGCGGCGCGGTACGCGGCCGGGCCGACCGCGGATGCGGCGCCGTTCGCGCAGTCCACGACGACGGTGAGGCCGTCGAGGGCGTGTCCGACGGCCCCTGCGAGATGGTCCAGGTACCGCGACGCGGCGTCGCCCGCGGTGACGACCCGACCGATCGCGGCGCCAGTGGGCCGCGGGATCAGGTCATGGTCGGTGAGCGCCGACTCGATACGGTCCTCGGACTCGTCATCAAGCTTGTGACCGCCCGCCGCGAAGATCTTGATGCCGTTGTCGGGCATGGGGTTGTGCGAGGCGGAGATCATCACCCCGAGCGCGGCGCCGTGGACACCGGTGAGGTAGGCGACGGCCGGGGTGGGCAGCACCCCGACGTCGATCACGTCAACACCGGCGGCGCAGAGTCCTGCGGTGACGGCGGCGGCGAGCATCTCACCGCTGGCGCGGGGGTCGCGGCCGACGACCGCGGTCGGCCGGGCGGCGCCCCGCTCGGACAATGCCAGCACCGAGGCCGCCGCCCCGGCGATCCGCAACGCCAGTTCCGCGTCGAGGTCTGCGTTCGCCAGCCCCCGCACCCCGTCCGTACCGAACATCCGACCCATGAATTCAGACCCCTTGCCGTTCGTGCGGATTCCCGCAGGTTGGTGCACTTCTACGCCAAGAGCAGGCGTCCGGTGGTGCTGGACGCCTGCTCTCGGGTGAACAGGTCCCGATGCCCGCCGCGAAGCGGGCATCGGTGCCGCATCAGCGCTTCGAGTACTGCGAAGCCTTGCGGGCCTTCTTCAGGCCGTACTTCTTGCGCTCGACGGCGCGGGCGTCACGGGTGAGGAAGCCTGCGCTCTTGAGCGCGGGGCGATCCTCGGGGGTGACCTCGATCAGGGCGCGGGCGATCGCGAGACGCAGGGCGCCTGCCTGACCGGACGGGCCGCCACCGTGCAGCAGCGCGGTGATGTCGAAGGACTCGGTCCGCTCGACGGTGACCAGCGGAGCCTTGATCAGCTGCTGGTGCACCTTGTTCGGGAAGTAGTCCTCGATGGTGCGGCCGTTGAGCTTGAACTCACCGGTGCCGGGGGTCAGCCGGACGCGGACGACGGCCTCCTTGCGGCGGCCGACGGTCTGGATCGGGCGGTCGATGTAGATCGGGGCCGCCGGGGCGACGGACTCCTCGACCACGTACTCCTCGACGACCTCGGGCTCGGCGGCGAACTCCTCGACGACGACCTCGGCGGTCTCGACCTCGGGGGTCTCGTTCTGCTCGGTCACTGTGCCACCTGCTTGATCTCGAACGGAACCGGCTGCTGCGCGGCGTGGGGGTGATTCGGGCCTGCGTAGACCTTCAGCTTGCCAGCGATGGCGCGGCCCAGCTTGTTCTTCGGGATCATGCCGACGATGGCCTTCTCCACCAGACGATCGGGGTTCTTCTCAAGCACCTCACCGACCGAGCGGGACTTGAGTCCACCCGGGTGGCCGGAGTGGTGGTGCAGGAACTTGTCCGTGCGCTTATTGCCGGAGATGGCGACCTTGTCGGCGTTGATGATGACGACGAAATCGCCGCCGTCAACGTTGGGGGCAAAGGTGGGCTTGTGCTTGCCGCGCAGCAGGGTCGCTGCCTGGACGGCAAGGCGGCCGAGCACCACGTCGGTGGCGTCGATGACGTACCACTGTCGGGTCACGTCACCCGCCTTCGGGGCGTAGGTAGACACAGCTACTTCCTCGTCATGTCGTATAACTGCTGGCCAGCGGGCACGGTCCGGATTCGTTCCCGGCGGCCAGTGGAGACCCAGGAACCCGCGCTACGAACGCACATCGACCACCGGAGTGTCCCGAGTATGCGCGTCGTACCGTACGCCAGCAGATGACCTTACCGCCCAGGTCAGGAGCGGGTCAAAGTGGGGTGGGCCTCACGGCGAGGTGCGGTCGAGGCGACCACGCGCCTCGGCCCGCAGTTTCAACAGGTAGAACCCCGCCAGCGAGACGACAACGAGCCACAGCACCGCGACCACGACGTCGAGGGTCCAGATGCCGATGGCGGCGCCGACCAGCCCGGCCAGAAACACGCAGGTGCCGACGATCTTTCTGGCCAGGACCTTGTTCGTGGGCGGAGGGACTGCCGTCATCGAGAACACCTACCCGAGCCGAATGTGACGCACGCACGCGCGCGAAGGTCGCCATCACGTTAGCGTCGGTCACGGCTCCGGCGCGGGAGGCGCGCCGTTTCCCGTTCATTCCCGGCGTGTCGGCGGGCAACGGTCAGATGACCACGCCGACGTCGGCGGCCACCAGGTTGTCCATGGCCCGTTCCGCGACCGCCGCGATCGTCATCGACGGATTGCACGCGCCTGCGGTGCCGGGGATCAGGGCGCCGTCGAGTACATACAGGCCCCGCTGCCCGTGGACCCGGCCGTCGAGGTCGCAGACCGGACCCATGTTCGCGCCGCCGAGCGGATGCCAGGTGGACGGGAACAGCGCGTTGGTGTCGGTGAGCAGGCTGCCCGGTCCGGCGATCCGGTGCGCGGTCGGGCCGATCGCGCCGTTCTGGATGACGGCGTCGCCCTCCTTCGGCCAGTGCAGCGTCGCCTCGTCCCGCACCGAGTCGTAGGTGAACCGGCCGCGCCCCTCGCTGACCCCGAACCCGACCATCATCGTGCTGCGCACGTCCATCGCGACCGACGGGATCGACGCCTGAACGACGGTATGCGCGCGGGCGGGGTCGCCCCAGTTGAGGCTGCCGTAGACGACCGGACCGCCCTGCGCGGTGCCGAACTCCCGTTCCGGGTTGGTCCACACGTAGATCCGGTCGGCGTTGGTGCCCCAGCCTGCTCCGAGGTCGTCCGGCAGGTCGGGGATGCCTCCGGTGGCCGCGGCCCGCACCAGCAGCTTGGTGGTGTTCAGGCTGCCCGCCGCCATGATCACGGCGTCGGCGGTCAGGATCTTGTTCTCGAGAACCGTTCCTGCGGTATCGATCCGGTTGACGCGGACCCGCCATCGACCGTCCCCGGCGCGCTCGATGGCGGTGACCTCGTGGAGCACCTCGACGGCGACACGACCGGTCGCCTCCGCTGCGGCGAGGTAGGTGACGTCGACGGAGTTCTTGCCGCCGTTGTTGACGCCGAGGGCCCCCGACCCGTCGGTGTACGAGGGCGCCATCTCGCCGCGCAGCTCGGCGAGCGCGAAGCCCCAGTCGATCGGCATCGGGATCTTCGACAGCGGCAATCCGGCCCGGGTGACGTGCTCGGCGAACACGCGGGGTGCGAGGTAGGCGTCGCTGGCGACGAGCTCGTCGGGGGCGGTCGCGAGGCGGAGCATCGCCGCAACCCGCGGATAGTGCACCCGGTTCATCAGCCGCCAGTCGAGCTCGTTCGGGAAGAACCGGTTGAACACGGCCTCGGACGGCTGCAGCGACATCCCCTGGTAGACCAGCGATCCGCCGCCGACACCTGCCGCGCACAGCGCGGTCATGTTCGCCCCGGCGACCGCCTCGACGAGGCCGGTGTAGGGGTCGAAGACCGCGGGCCTGCCGAACAGCTGCGGGGCCGACCGGTACCAGAGCACCCGCTTGTCGGGGGCCGTGGGATTCGGGAACGTCGTGGCGTTCGGGCCGGTGGGCCACCGGATTCCGCGCTCGAGCACCAGCACCGGCACGCCGGCCTCGGCAAGGCGAAGCGCGGCAACCCCGCCGCCGAATCCGGAGCCGATCACCACGACCCGGTGCTCCTCCTTGGCGAGCGGCACCCGGCGTACCTGCGCACCGATTCCGGTCTCTGCGCGCGCTGTCGTTGCGGCTGCGAACGCCAATCCCGTTGCGGCCGTTGCGGAAAGGAAGGAACGACGAGTGAACCCGGACACAGAGCTACCCCCAGCTGCGAACGACGAGTGACCGCCCGATGTCGTCGGTCCGCGTTCCGCAGCCACCCACCGGGACGGCTCAAACTAGACAGTTCTCCGCTGAAGTGTCAAGAAGCGCTGGGGGAGGTGAGCGCCGGTTCGATCCATCGGGTGAGGAAGGCCCGCAGTTCGGCGTCGGTGCGCAGCGACCCGTCATCGAAGCACACCGACGTCAGGCCGAGGTGGACGGCGATCTCCACGATGTCCTCGAAGCGGGCCGAGACCTCGGGGAACAGGTCGACGAGCGGCTCAAGGAGTCCGCGGGCAACGTCCCTCGCGCGGCTGATCGCGCCCGTGTCGAACAGCGGGTTGCCTGCCTCGGACCGCAGCAGCGTGATCAGAACGGGGTCGGCGCGGACCGCGCGCCTGCTGTCGACGATCAACCCGACCACGTACTCGCACGGGGTCCGTGACGACGCCAGGTCACGCTGGATGCCCCGGGCCACCTCGGTCAGGTGCCCCGCCATCGCCTGCGACACCAGGCTCTCGCGGGAGCCGAAGATGGTGTAGACGGTCTGCCGGGTGACCCCCGCGGCCGCCGCGACGGACGCGATGGAGACGCCACCAAAACCGTCACTGCCGATCAGCGTCAGCGTGGCGTCCAGGATCTTCGTTCGCGACCGCATCGCGCCATTATCACCCGACTCCCGCAGGCGCACCCGGGAACACACCGCGGCCCCGCCGACCGGAGGGGTCTGCGGGGCCGCGGTGCGAGGGGGAAATGCGTGGCTCTACTTGGTGATCTCGACCATCTCGTGGTCTGCGACGACACCGGCGAGCACCCGGAGGTGATCGTCGGCACTGCCGAGGGTGTGGCCGATCGCGGTCAGCCGGGACACGTAGTGCCCGACCGGGTATTCGGCTGTCATGCCGATGCCGCCGTGCATCTGGATCGCCTCGAGGCCGATGTGCCGTGCGGCGCGGCCGATCTGCAGCTTGGCACGGGACGCGACGATCGGATCGACGATGCCGTCGGCGAGGTTCATCGTCGCGTACAGGCTCATGCTGGACGCGAGTTCGAGCTCGACGTACATGTCGGCGGCCCGCTGGGTCAGCGCCTGGAACTTCGACAGCGTGACACCGAACTGCTTGCGCTGCTTGAGGTAGTCGGTGGTCAGCCGCAGCGTCTCCGCCATCGCGCCGACCGCCTCGGCGCACAGCGCGGCCTGCGCGCGGACCTGTGCGGCGATGATCGCGGCGGACGCGTCGCCACCCTCACCGAGCTGCTCCGCGGGGGCGTCCGCGAGTTCGATCTGCGCTGCCCGCAGCTCGTCGTGGGTGGCGTAGGGCTTCCGGGTGACGCCTGCCGCGTCGGCGGCGACGAGGAACAGTCCGGTGCCGCCGTCGGGCAGCAGGGCGCTCACAACGAGGGTGTCGGCGCAGTCGCCGTGCAGCACAGGATTTTTCGTGCCGGTCAGGGTCCATCCTTCACCGGACGCGGTTGCGGCGGTGGCAACGACCTGGGTCGGCCAGCGGCTGCCCGGCTCGTCGTGCGCGAACGCGAGCAGCGTTGCGCCCTCGACCAACGCGGGAAGCAGCGTCGCGCGCTGAGCGGCGGTGCCGACCTCGGCGACCAGGCCGCCGGGGATGAGGACGCCGTCGAGGAAGGGTTCCGGGGCGAGCGCCCTGCCGATCTCGTTCATCACGGTCATCGTCTCGACCGGTCCGGCGCCCATGCCGCCGTCCTCCTCCGAGAACGGCAGACCGAGCAGGCCGATCTCGGCGAGCTTGCCCCACACCTCGTCGCTCCAGCCCTTGCCGTCGGCGGTCACGGCGTTGCGCTTCTCGGCGTCGTAGCTGCGGCTCAGCAGCTCACGGGTGGTGTCCCGCAGCATGATCTGTTCGTCATTGAGTTCGAAATCCATGGCTGCCACTCACAATCCGAGAATCGAGGACGAGATGATGTTGCGCTGAACCTCACTCGATCCGCTGTAGATCGAGACCTTGCGGTAGTTCAAGAAGAGCGGCGCGCTGCGCTGCGCCCATGCCGGGGACGCGATGTCGTCGCCCGCCTCGAACGCCAGTGAGTCGGGTCCAGCGACGTCCATCAGGATCTCGGTCGCGGCCTGCTGCAGCTCCGAGCCCCGCAGCTTCAGCAGCGACGACGCCGGGTTCGGCTTGCCGTCAGCCGAGCTCGCGACGACCCGCAGCTGGGTCAGTTCGAGCGCGACGAGCTGGTTCTCGAGTTCGGCGATGCGGGCCGCGAACAGCGGATCCTCGAGGAGCGTGCCGTCACCGACCCGGGTCTCGGCGGCGTACTTCTTGGCCTTCGCGATCTTGGCCTTGGTTGCACCGGTGCGGGTGACGCCGGTGCGCTCGTTGCCGAGCAGGAACTTGGCGTAGGACCAGCCCGCGTTCTCGTCGCCGACGAGGTTCTCGGCGGGGACGCGCACGTCCTCGAACCACACCTCGTTGACCTCGTAGCCGCCGTCGATCAGCTTGATCGGCCGGACCGTGATGCCCGGCGTCGTCATGTCGATGAGCAGGAACGAGATGCCCTGCTGCCGCTTCGGTGCGTCCGGGTTGGTGCGCACGAGGCAGAAGATCCAGTCGGCGTGCTGGCCGAGCGTCGTCCAGGTCTTCTGCCCGTTGACGATCCAGCTGTCGCCGTCGCGGACGGCGCGGGTCTTCAGGGAGGCCAGGTCGGAACCCGACTCGGGCTCGGAAAAGCCCTGACACCACCAGATGTCGAGATTCGCGGTGCCGGGGAGGAACTTCTCCTTCTGCTCCGGCGAGCCGAACGCGGCGATGACCGGGCCGACCATGTCGGCGTTGAACGCGAGCGGGTCCGGCACGGATGCGAGCTGCATCTCGTCGCGGTAGATGTGCAGCTGCACCGGGGTCCAGTTCTTGCCGCCCCATTCCGCGGGCCAGTGCGGCACGGCAAGACCGTTGGCGTCGAGAATCTTTTGGGTGGTGACGAAATCCTCGCGGGTCAGCTCCCCGCCCGCGGCGGCGCGCTCACGGATCTCGGCGGGGATCTGCGTGCTGAAGAAGGTGCGCAGCTCGTCACGGAACGTCAGTTCCTCGTCGGTGAGTTTCAGATTCATGGCGTGCTTTCTGTGTCGGGTCGAGGGACAGCGCCCCGCAAATCTAAGCGGCCGCTCATTATCTAAGCGCATGCTTATACTCACCGCGTGACCGGTCATTGTCAAGGACGACAGGCGGAACGGAGGTGCCGGTGAGCGAGACCGACGCGAGGGACCCGAACGCGATGAACCTCACGACCCCCAACACCGTGGTGAGCACGTCGAAGGCGGCGGCCCGAATCCGCGCCGCCGCGGCCGAAGCGTTCGCCGCGAACGGCTACGGCGGCACCACCACCCGCGACATCGCGGCCCGGCTCGGGCTCTCCCCCGCCGCGATGTACCCGCACTACCGGTCGAAGGAGGAGTTGCTCTTCGCGATCAGCTACGAGGGCCACCTCAAGTGTGTGGAACTGCTCACCGAGGCCGACCCGACCGACGCGACACCGACGGTCCGGCTGGCGTCGGTGGTGCGCAGGTTCGCCGGGTGGCAGGCGCTCCACCACACCCGGGGCATGGTCGTGCAGTATGAATTGACCGCGCTCTCACCCGAGCACTACCGCGAGATCCTCGGACTGCGCCGCGACATCAGCGGCATCATCGACCGGATCATCGGTGCGGGAGTGCAGGACGGCTCGTTCGTGGTCCCGGACGCCGCTGGGGTGAACCTCGCGATCAACTCGCTCTGCGTTGACGTGTGCCGCTGGTTCCCCGGCGGCGGATTCACCGACCCGGACGCGGTCGCGGATCTGTACGCCGAGCTCGCACTGCGGCTGGTCGGCGCCCGCGACTGAGCACGACCGCTCAGCGCGCCCGGGTCTGTAACGCCAGGATGTCGCCGTGCAGCAGTGCCTGATATCCGACCATCACCTCGTCGACGCCGCCGATCTGGTCACCGACGTGATGAGTGTTCTCGGTGGACAGCTCCCGGTCGCCAGCCCGCGCGATCAGCTCGTCGATCCGGGTGTCGAGGCTCATCGTCCGCTGCACCGCGGCCATCGACCGCAGCTGCCCCTCCGCCTCACCGAGCAGATCGCCGATCCGGGCCAACGCGGCGACCCGCTCAACGAGCTGGTCCCACACCTGGTCGAGCGCCCGCTGCCGCGACCTGATCTGGTCGCGGGCGGCATCGCCGTTCGCGTGCCGCAGCGCCTCGTCCAGTTCCCCGCCGATGCCGCGCAACGCGACCGCGTCGACCGCGATCTGGGTCAGCTCGTCTGCGAGGTCCAGCTGCGCCCGCTGCACCGCAAAGTAGTCGGACCGCCACGCCTCGGAGCCGTCGATCCGGTCGTACAGCGCACCGGCCAGGAACAGCAGCGCATCGAACCGGTCGACGAACCGGTCCGGCTGGCCGGCCCGCCCGCCGAGCGCCTCCGCCGCGCGCTGTCCCGCCGCCGCCAACGGCGTCCGCTCGACCAGTCCGGCAAGCCGCTCCGCCGCCACCGTCACCGCGGCGGCCGTCGCCTGATCCATCCGGTGTTCGGGCATCGGGACCGGTGTGCGGGCCAGCGCATCGAACAGGGCCTCCCGCTGCACCGGTTCCAGGTGCACGCCGTCCCGCCGGTCGCGGCGGATGGTTCGGACCCCGTTCGCGTAATGCGCAGGCGCGTGCAGGAACTTCGCGCGGGCGCTCAGCAGGCGGCGTTCGACCTCGCTGGCCCGCGCCGCGGCGAGGACCTGCATGACGCCCGGGCGCATCGACCTGGCCTTCCGGTCGAGGCGGGCGTAATCGTCGGCGAGCATGCGCAGCGCACCGAAGCCGCCGAGGTCGGGCAGGGTGCGCCCGAGCCGCCGCCGGTTCGCGAGCACCGTGCGCGTGCCGTCGTCGAGATGGCCCGCCGCGATCAGGACCGCGGCGCCCGCGGTCAGGTCCCGACGGAAGCCGTCGACCCGCGCCTCCTCGCACCACCGCCGGACCTGCGCGGTGATCCGTTCCCGCCGCAACGCCGCGTCCATCGGGCCTCCCAGTATCGATACTCGCCGACTCCACTGTTCCAGAATTTCGACACCCACGTCAGGAGGGCAGACTGCGCCCGGCCCTCGGCGCCAGCACCATGTCGCAGCCGAGGACGTCGGCGACGGCCTCCAGCATGTCCAATTGCACGGTGCTGCGGCCCGATTCGATGGCCTGCACGCTGGAGCGGGACACCCCGGCGAGCGCGGCGAGCCGGGACTGTGTGAGCCCCAACTGCAGCCGCCGCGCGACGAATCCGTCCGCGATCGGCCCCGCCCGCGCCCGGTTGCTGCGCCGGGGACGCCCGCCAGACGACGGCGCGGTCGACTCGGATTCGGGCACCGCGCACCACCTCCTCCGCTGCCCGCGTGCAGTGTGCGCCTGCCCGCACCCGCTGTCCAGCGGTGCTAGCCTGCGGCGACCATGACTCACCTGGCACTGGTCCGACACGGCGAGACGTACTGGAACGCGCTGCGGCGCCTGCAGGGCTCGTCGGACATCCCGCTCAACGCCACCGGTCGCGCGCAGGCCGCCCGCGCAGGCTCCCTGCTGGCGGCAGGGCAGTGGGACGTCCTGGTCAGTTCCCCGCTGTCCCGGGCCGGGGAGACGGCCGACATCATCGGCACCCACCTGAACCTCACGCGGTCGGGCACCCACCCCGGACTGACCGAGCGACACTTCGGTGAGGCCGAGGGGATCACCGACTACGAGGCATGGGACCGCTGGCCGGACGGGAACTATCCGGGGATCGAACCCCGCGCCGACGTGACCCGCCGAGGACTGGCCGCGCTCGACGACCTCGCGGAACGCCACCCGGGCTCGGCGATCGTTGCGGTCAGCCACGGCGGCCTGATCCGTTCGGTCATCGGCGCGCTGCACGGATGGCCGGTGCCCCGAATCCCGAACGCAGCCATCACCGCTCTCCGGCACGACGGCGCGCGCTGGGCGGTTGTGACCGTCAACGGCCGCGAGGTCGACCCGGCCCTCCCGGCGAACCGCGCCCCCGTGTCGGGGACGCGGTCTCCGGCTGGACGGGGGATACCCTGAATCGATGACCGATCGATTCTCACGCAGCCGGACCATGACGACCGCGGGCACCTCGATCGTGGCGATGGTGTCGCTCGCGGGGGCCCTCGCGAGCTGCGCCACGAGCGCCGAACCCGCCGCGACCGCCGCATCGGCGGTGACCTCGACATCCGCCGCGGCACCGAGCACCCCGGTGCAGGAGTATCCCCCGGCGCGGGGCGGAGTTACCGAGCCGCGGGCCGCGGCGTCGGGGAACGCGTCCCTGTCGGTCACCGATGTGCGGGTCGGGTCGCACGACGGGTACGACCGCGTCGTCTACGAACTGCACGGCGAGGGCGAACCCGGGTGGAACGTCAGGTACGTCGACGCGGCGGTCCAGGACGGCAGCGGCCGGGAGGTGGACGTGGCGGGCCGCCAAATCCTGGAGGTGTCACTGACCGGCACCGGCTACCCGTTCGACACCGGCGTCGACGAGTACGCGGGGCCGAACCCGCTGCCGGGCGCCGGTGCGGTGTCCGAGGTGCGGGTCGCGACGGTATTCGAGGGTGTCACACAGACGTTCATCGGCCTCGACACCGACCAGCTCCCGGTGACGGTGTCCCGGCTGAGCAACCCGGAGCGGGTGGTCGTCGACTTCGCCCGCTGATCGGGCGCGGTCAGTACGGCGCCGGATCCGGGTCGGGTTCCGATGGTGCACGCGTGGGTGTGCCGCGGCATCCCGCGATGCGGGGCCGGAGGCCAGAGTCGTCCCAGGTGCCAGTCGCTCCGCCCGGGAGGGTGACGGCCGTTGCGCCGAGGGCGGAGAGCCACAGGAGGGCGTTGCCTCCGATACCCGGCCTGCCGAGCGCGCTGACCCGCCACAGCCCGAGTGTCTTGAGTTGGTGGTGGAAGGCGCAGAGGCACTGCAGGTTCGACACGATGGTCCAGCCGCCGGCGCGCGGGGTGCGGGTGCGGTACTCGGTGATGTGGTCGAGTTGGCACTGCGCCGCGGGCCGCGCGCAGCCGGGGAACCGGCAGTGCCGGTCCCTGGCCCGCACGAGCGCGGCCGTCGCGGCGTCGGGCCGATAGGTCAGTGCGCCCGGCGGCGGACGCAGCAGGCCACCATGCCCGTCGGCGCGCCTACCGGTCGCGAGGGTCGGGTCGACCCGGACGGCAGCGAAGATGGCGTCCGCGATCGCGCCGACGCTCGGTGGGGGCGCGGGCGGCGCCGGGGGCCGGACCGGGTCGCAGGCAACCGGGCGAAACTCCTCCGGGCTCACCTGTCCGTTCACGGCTTTTCGCGGTTTTCAGGCGGTCAGTACGATCTCTTCTAGGCTGCGGCATCGGCGCATACATCGTGCGCGAGAGCTGGCAGGCAAATTGCCGTTTGAAGCACCGCATTGGCGCGGAGTTTGCCTCACCTTCACAACGAGAAGAAGAGCCGACTGGCGCTTCATCGTGGACACCCTAGAGGACGGTGTCGCCCGAAAGCTGCGCCAGAGAAGCGGTCTACATGAACTACATCAAGGACATACATCGATCAGCTCAGGGGAACATGGTTTCGATCCTACCGGCCCGCTCCGACAATCGGGCCACCATGCGCACATTCGTTCGAAGATAGTCGGGCCCACCCCGAAACGGCTGTGCCGGTGGGCAATACACCCACCGGCACAGCCTGTATCACGGTTGCGGTCAGACTCCCGCGATCGCCTCCAGCGGCTTCGTCCGGGCGGCGCGGCTGGCGGGCCACAGCGCGGCGAGGACGCCGATGACGCCGGAGCCGAGCAGCATCGCCACCACCTGACCCCACGGCACCGCGACGGTGCCGAGCCCCTCGTCGGCGAGGGTGCGGACGAAGCCCCACCCGAACGCGAGCCCGAGCAGCACGCCCACCGCGGCACCGAACACCGCGATCAGCACCGACTCGATGTAGATGGTGCGACGCACCTGCGGACGCTGCATGCCGACCGCCCGCAGCATGCCGATCTCCCTGCGCCGCTCGACCACCGACAGCGCGAGGGTGTTGACGATGCCGAGGATCGCGATCACCACCGCCAGCGCGAGCAGCCCGTACAGGACGGCGAGGAGGGTGTCGATCTGTTTGGCCTGCTCGCCCTTGAACTCGTCACGGTCCTTGACCTGCACCACCAGGAACGGGTCGCTGGCCTTCTCCAGGTCGCCGCGCAACGCGGCGACGTCGGTGCCCGGCGCCGCCTGCACGAGCACCGCCAGATCGGCGCGCATCGACGCGGGCACCAGCTGCTGATACACCGACTCGGAGGTGAACCAGTCGCCGAGCAGTTGGTTGTCGGCCAGAATGCCGCCGACCGGCGCGGTGACCTCGACGCCGTCCCGGTTGGTCATCGTGACCGGGGATCCGACGGTCCAGCCCTTCTCCGCGGCAAAGGACTCCGAGGCGACGACGGTATCGCCAGCGAGATCGGCGCTGCCGGAACGCAGTTCGTAGTCGATGACACCGTCGAGCTGTCCCCCGATGCCGGTACCGAACGTGTCCTCGTCGTCGATCTGCACCGGCATCAGGTGCAACGCAACGGCGGATTCGACGCCGGGCACCTTGGCGACGGCAGGAGCAACCCCGACCGGAACACCGATCTGCTGCGGACCGGTGAGGACGTAGTCGGCGGTGATGCCGGAGTCCACAAGCTCATCGATGCTCGCCTTCGCGGACGAGCCGAACACCCCGATCACCGTCACCAACATCAACCCGAGGGTCAACGCGAACGCGGTCGCCGCGGTGCGCCGCGGATTGCGGACCGCGTTGGTGCGGGCCAGCCTGCCGACCGCGCCGAACGGACGTGCCAGCGCAGCACCGAGCGCCCCGACCACCGGCCGGGACAGCGCAGGCGCGGCGAGCAGCACCGCGAGGATCAGGGCAGCGGCCCCCAACCCGACGGTCGCGGCCGCCCCGCCGCCGGTGCCCTGGGACCCGGCCACCAGCAACGCGATGCCGATCACCGCGATGATCGCCCCGACCAGCGTGCGGACCCGCAGCGTGTCGCCGGCAGCGGCGAACTCCTCCCGCATCGCGGCAACCGGCGGCGTGTTCGCCGCACGGCGGGCCGGTGCGTAGGCGCTGACGACGGTCACCAAGACGCCGATCACCAGCGCGACGACCACGGTCCGCGGCTCAAGTTGCAGCGGGCCGGACGGCAGTCCGACGTCGAAGGCGTTCAGCATGGACCGCAGCCCGTACGCGAGGGCGACGCCAGCGGCGATGCCGATCGCGCTGCCGAGCACCCCGACCACCAGCGCCTCGGTCACCACCGACCGACCGACCTGGCCGCGGCTCGCACCGATCGCCCGCAGCAGCGCCAGCTCCTTCAGCCGCTGCGCGACGATCATCGAGAACGTGTTGTAGATGATGAACGTGCCGACCAGCAACGCGATCGCACCGAAGGCGAGCAGGAAATAGTTGACGAACTTGAGCGCGGAGGTAACCTCCGCCTTCACGTCCTCGCGCACCTCGTCGCCGGTCTGCACCTTCGCATCCGGCAGCGCGGTCGCGACCTCGTCCCGCAACTGCTCCGGGCCTGCACTGCCGTCCCCGGCCACGTCGATGTAGTTCACGTGCGCGCCGTCGGTGAACAGCTCGGTGGCCTGGTCCGCGGTGAACAGGGCGCCGACGAATCCGCCGGTGTCCGTTGGCACGTCGTAGACGCCGGTCACGGTCGCGTCGAGGACGCCGTGCGCGGGGACCAGCACCTGGGTGGTGTCGCCGACCGACAGTCCGGCGCGCTCGGCACCGCCCTCGTTGAGCGCGATCTGGCCCGGCGCGGACGGCGGGGCACCGACGACGAAGGTCTCCGGTTCGCCGAGCGCCTGCTCGGGCGGAACGTAGGTCGAGCCGATGCTGGGCGCACCGCCGGTCTGGACCGGGGTCTTGTCGGCGCCGAGCAGCACCAGTTGCCCCTCGACGGCGGGCACGACCGTCCGCACACCGGGGAGCGACTCGATCGTGGCGATGTCCTCGAGCGGGACCCCGCTCGATCCGCGCTCGGGGCTCGACACCCGGACGTCGACGCCCTTCGCGGCGTCCTCGAACAGCCCGTTGAAGGTGCGCTGCAGGGTGTCGGTGAACACGAACGATCCGGTCACGAATGCGGTGCCGAGCACCACGGCGAGGACCGTGAGGACCAGGCGCACCTTGTGCGCGGCGAGGTTGCGCAGGGACACCCTGCGCATCGGGTTCTGTGCCATCGTCAGCCCTGCACGCTCACGCGGGCGTCGAGGCCCTTCATCCGGTCGAGGACGGTGTCCGCGGTCGGCTCCCGCAGTTCGTCGACGATCTGCCCGTCGGCGAGGAACACCACCCGGTCCGCGTGGCTGGCGGCCCGGGGGTCGTGGGTGACGATGACGACGGTCTGCCCGAATTCGTCGACCGCGGCACGCAGGATCGACAGCACCTCCCCCGAGGAATGCGAGTCCAGGTTGCCGGTCGGCTCATCGCCGAAGATGATCTCCGGCTGCCCGGCGAGGGCCCGCGCGCACGCGACGCGCTGCTGCTGGCCGCCGGACAGTTCGCTGGGCCGGTGGCCGAGCCGGTCGGTCAGCCCCAGCCGGGTGAGCACCGAGTCCAGCCACTGCTGGTCGACCTTGCGCCCGGCAATGTCCAGCGGCAGGGTGATGTTCTCCAGCGCCGTCAGCGTCGGTACCAGGTTGAACGCCTGGAAGACGAACCCGATCCGGTCGCGGCGCAGCGCCGTCATCTCCTTGTCGGACAGCCCGGTCAGGTCGGTGTCCCCGATCAGGACGGATCCCGACGTTGCCGAGTCGAGTCCGGCGAGGCAGTGCATGAGCGTGGACTTGCCGGACCCGGACGGCCCCATGATCGCGGTGAACTCGCCGCGACCGAAGTCGACGTCGACGCCGCCGAGCGCCGTCACCGCCGTCTCCCCGGAACCGTACGTCTTGGTCAGATTCACCGCGCGGGCCGCGACGGCCTCGATCGGGGGTGTCGGGTCGGGTGCGGCGTGCGCGCTCATGACGGCCTTTCCTGGTCCGATGCGATCGGACCGGACGGCCCGTCCCGTCCATCCTTACCGGCAGCCCGCCGTCCGCGCCATCAGGGACCACCCTGATCTTCGGTGGCCGGCCAGGTCAGGGACGCGGCCGCAGCGTCAGATATGCCAGGCCCGCCGCCACCACCATCGTCACGACACCGATCGCCGAGGTGACAACCACGCCAGCGTCGAAGGCGGCGTGCGCGGACTCGAGCAGCGCCGAGCCCTGGCCTGCTGGCAGGTCCGCCGCGACGCCGTGCGCACCGCCGAGCGTCTCGGCGGCCCGTGCCGCGGCCTGCTCGTCGAGCCCAGCGGGCAGGGTCAGGTGCGAGCGATACGACGCCATCAGGATCGAGCCGAGCACCGCGGTGCCCAGCACCGCGCCGATCTCGTACGCGGTCTCCGAGACCGCCGACGCGGCACCGGCCTTCTCCGCGGGCGCGCCAGCGACGATCAGGTCGTTGGAGATGGTCTCGGCGGCGCCGATGCCCGCACCGAGCAGCGCGAACGCGATCAGGACCGGCGCGACCGCGGTCGGGGAGACGAACAGCAGCACGGTCAGGTAGCCGAGCGACGAGAACAGCAGCGCAACCACCACCACCAGCCACGGCCGGACCCGGCGCACCAGCGGGACAACGGCAAGACCGGCAACGACCATCACCGCGAGCCCCGGCAGCAGCGCAACACCGGCCTGCATCGGGCTGCGACCGAGCACCAGCTGCAGGTGCTGCGAGACGAAATACATGAACCCGACCAGGGAGAACACGCTGAGCAGGTTCACGGCGACGGCGCCGGAGAACGTGGCGCTGGTGAACAGCCGCATGTCGAGCATCGGCTGGGCCCGCCGCAGCTGCCTGCGGACGAATCCGAGGGTCGCGACCAGGCCGACGGCCGCGGGCACCAGGGTCGCGGTGAGGTCGCCGCCGTGCGCGAGGTTCTTGATCGCGTACACGATCGGTGCGAGCGCGAGCAGCGAGAGCCCGATGCTGATCGGGTCGACGGGACCGGGGTTCGGGTCCTTCGACTCCGGGACGAAGATCGGGGCGAGCACGAGCAGCGGGATCAGCACCGGCACGGCGAGCAGGAACACCGACCCCCACCAGAAGTGTTCGAGCAGGAAGCCGCCGACGATCGGGCCGAGCGCCGCACCGGCCGCGAAGCAGGACGCCCAGATCGCGATGGCGAGTCGGCGCTGCGCGGGGTCATGGAAGATGTTGCGGATCAACGACAGCGTCGACGGCATCAGCATCGCACCGAAGAAGCCGAGGATCGCCCGGGACGCGATCAGCATCTCCGGGGTCGGCGCGTAGGCCGCGAACACGGACACCGCGGCGAATCCGGTGGCGCCGATCAGCAGCAGCCTGCGGCGGCCGAACCGGTCGCCCATGCTGCCCATCGCGACGAGCAGGCCCGCGAGCACCATCGGGTAGATGTCGATGATCCACAGCTGCTGGGCGCCGGTGGGTCCGAGCGAGGTGGAGATCGACGGCAGCGCGAAGGAGAGCACGGTGTTGTCCACCGACACCAGCAGCACCGGCAGCATCAGCACCGCCAGGGCAATCCAGCCACGCCTGCCTGCGGTCGGGACGGCGGTGGCCTCGTGGCGATCGAGGACGTGGGTCGACATGACTCTCCGGATTTCTGGTGCGGGATGATCGAAACGAACGCCATTACTGTACCAGCTGGACGGTACAGGAATGGCGTGGGTAGCATCACGTCCGTGTCCCGACCACCCGCCGCGCGAGCCAAGCTGCTCGACGCCTTCGTCACGATCCTGATCGAGCAGGGCGAGCGCGCCGCGACCATCGAGGCCGTCGCGACCGCGGCCGGGGTCTCGAAGGGCGGACTGCTCTACCACTTCGGCTCGAAGGACGCCCTGATCGACGGCCTGCTCGACCACCTCACCGAACTGGCCGCCGAGGACGCGCAGCGGATGCGCGCCGCGCCGGAGGGCGCGGCCGCCTACTACGTGCGGACCTCCAACTTCGAGAATTCCCGGCTGGACCGGGCCATCATCGCCGCCACCCGCCTCAGTCAGGGCGAGAACACCGCGGCGCAGCAGGCCCTGCTGCGCATCCAGCAGGGCTGGATGGACGCGCTCACCGACGAGATCTCCGACCCGTCGGCGGCGCGGGCGGTGATGCTGCTCGGCGACGGCCTCTACTACCGGGCCGCCCACTCCGGCACCGAGTTCGCGGCGTCACCGCAGGAGATGGAGGACCTGCTCGGTGTCGTCCGCCGGATCGTCGGCCCCTGAACGCCTACGCTGATCCCATGCGCATCGGAGCCCATGTACGCCAGGACGACGACCCGATCGGGGCGGGCGAGGCCCTCGGCGCGGAGATCGTCCAGCTGTTCCTGACCGACCCGCAGAAGTGGAACAAGCTGACCCCGCACCCGAAGGCGGAACAAATCCGGCAAAGCCCGATCGACGTCGTCGTGCACTCGTCGTACGTCATCAACGTGGCATCGCTGAACAACCGGATCCGGATCCCGTCCCGCAAGTCGGTGACCGAGCAGGCCACCGCCGCCGCCGACCTCGGCGCGATCGGCCTCGTCGTGCACGGCGGTCATGTCCGCGACGGTGAGGATCCCGCCGCGGGATTCGCCAACTGGCGCAAGCTATTCGAACGCGAGGCGGACGCGGGCGGCTTCGCGGTCCCGATCCTGATCGAGAACACCGCGGGCGGGGACGCCGCGATGGCCCGGCGCTTCGACGACATCGCCCGGCTGTGGGACGCGGTCGGCGAGTTCGGCGCCGGGTTCTGCCTCGACACCTGCCATGCCTGGGCGGGCGGCGAGGATCTCGTCGGGGTCGTCGAGCGAGTCAGGGCCATCACCGGCCGGATCGACCTGGTGCACCTGAACAACTCCCGCGACGAGTTCGACTCGGCGCGGGACCGGCACGCCAACCTCGCCTCGGGCACCATCGACGCCGAGGTGCTCGCCGAGGTGGTGCGCACCGCGCAGGCGCCGGTGATCCTCGAGACCCCCGCGGACGGACTCGCCGACGACCTGGAGTACCTCCGCTCCGTGCTGTGATGCCAGCGAATTGCTAGGGTCGGCAAGTGGATTCCGTGATCGACACGTTCAGCTCACAGGCCGCCCCGTGGTGGGCGGTTCCGGTGTCGATGATCATCGGCATGCTGCTCGGGGTGTTCGCGGTTCGGCGGGGGCGTCCCGCCCCGACACCGGCCGCGCGCACCGCACCGCACGACCCACAGGTTCGCGCGATCTACGTGCGGTTCCTCGCCGCGACCGACACCGCGCACAACAGCATCGTCGAGATCGACGGGGACACGCTCGCCGAGGCGGACCTCGAGCGCGCCCTCGAGTCCAGCGACCCGAAGCTGCGCGCCCTCGCCAGGGCCATCGTCGACCTCGATGGCATGGTCAACGAGCTGCGCCTGCTCGCACCCACCGCCGTCGTCGACGCCGCCACCGACCACTTCCGGTTCCTCACCGAATCCACGATGGACGGCGTCCACGACTGTGACGACTTCCGCGCCAGCTACAACGCCCGCAAGTCGACCTTCGTCGCTGCCGTCCGGGACGCGCACGGCGAGCGGCGACCCAGCGCGCGCTGAGCCGCCGCCGACCGATCGGGTGGGCCGCCCGGTTCAGTACCGGTCGCGCTTGGGCTTCTTGTCGAACTTGCCCTTGCCGAAGCGGCCCTTGCCCTCGCGCGGCGGGCGCTGCCCGGGCGGACCCTGATCGGGGGTGAGCTGGATCAGCACGCCCGAGATCCGGGTGGCGCGCAGCGCCTCGAGGGTCTCGGCGGCCAGATCGGCAGGCAGCTCGACGAGGCTGTGGTCGGGGCGGATGCTGATGTGCCCGAAGTCGCTGCGCCGCAGGCCACCCTCGTTGGCGATGGCACCGACGATGGCGCCCGGCACCACCCGGTGCCGCTTGCCGACCGCGATCCGGTAGGTGGCCATCTCCTGGCCGTTGCGGCCGATCTTCGGTCCCTCGTCGTCGAATCGGCGCGGCGGACGTTCCCGCGGCTCCCGCTCCTTGCGCGGCGGCGCGGGCGGCTCGGGGGCCATCAGGAAGGCCTCGCCGTCCCGGGACTGCACGGCCAGCGCGGCCGCGATGTCGGCGAGCGGCACGTCGTGCTCGCGTTCGTAGTCCTCGATCAGTCGGCGGAACAGCGCCAGGTTCTCGGAACTCAGCGACTCGGTGATCGAATCGCCGAACTTCGCGACCCGCTGCGCATTGACGTCCTCGACGGTCGGCAGCTGGATCTCGGTCAGCGGCTGCCGGGTGGCCCGCTCGATTGCCTTGAGCAGATGCCGCTCGCGCGGCGCAACGAACAGCAGCGCGTCGCCCGACCGGCCCGCGCGGCCGGTACGGCCGATCCGGTGCACGTACGACTCGGTGTCGTGCGGGATGTCGTAGTTGACGACGTGCGAGATGCGCTCGACGTCCAGCCCGCGGGCGGCGACGTCGGTGGCGACGAGAATGTCGAGGGCGCCGGACTTGAGCTGACCGATGGTCCGCTCGCGCTGGGCCTGCACGATGTCGCCGTTGATCGCGGCCGCCGAGAAGCCCCGCGCGCGAAGGCGTTCCGCGAGATCCTCGGTGGCCTGCTTGGTGCGGACGAACATGATCATCGCCTCGAAGGGCTCGACCTCGAGGATCCGGGTGAGCGCATCGAGCTTGCGCTGATGGGCGACCTGCACCCAGCGCTGGGTGATGTTCGTTGCGGTCGAGGTCTTGCCCTTGACGGTGATCTCGACCGGATCGTGCAGGTACTGCTTGGAGATCTTGCGGATCGCGGCAGGCATCGTCGCCGAGAACAACGCGACCTGCTTGTACTCGGGGGTCTCCGAGAGGATCTTCTCGACGTCCTCCTGGAACCCCATCTTGAGCATCTCGTCGGCCTCGTCGAGCACCAGGTGGTCCAGGTGCGAGAGGTCGAGGGTGCCCTTCTCCAGGTGGTCGATGACCCGGCCGGGGGTGCCGACGATGATCTGCGCGCCGCGCCGCAGCCCGGACAGCTGCACCCCGTAGGACTGGCCGCCGTAGATCGGGAGCACGTGCAGCCCCGGGATGTGTGCGGAGTATTTGCCGAACGCCTCGGCGACCTGCAACGCCAGCTCCCGCGTCGGCGCGAGCACCAGCGCCTGCGGACGCTTCTGCTCGGGGTCGATGCGGGACAGGATCGGCACCGCGAACGCGGCGGTCTTGCCGGTGCCGGTCTGCGCGAGGCCCACCACGTCGTTGCCCGCCATCAGGGGCGGGATGGTGGCTGCCTGGATCGGCGATGGCGACTCGTACCCGACGTCGGTCAGTGCCCGCAGCACCCGATCGTCGATGCCGAGATCGGCAAATGTGGTGCTGTCGTTTTCCGGCTCGGGGTACTGCTCGGTGTCACTCATTTCACCAGGAGTTTAGTCGATGTCCGCCGGTGCGGCCGACCCGCGGCCACCCGGCCGAGGTAACCCTGATCACCATCCCGGGCACAATGCGGGGCGAAACCCGCCTTTCGACACCAGGAGCGCCCCGTGGCCGACACGCCGATCCCCACCCACTGGTACAACATCGCCGCGGATCTGC
This sequence comes from Rhodococcus sp. NPDC058505, assembly GCF_042720095.1. NCBI lineage: Bacteria > Bacillati > Actinomycetota > Actinomycetes > Mycobacteriales > Nocardiaceae > Rhodococcus > Rhodococcus sp. NPDC058505. The sequence goes on along the minus strand of NZ_JBHXNB010000004.1, from coordinate 130,625 downwards.
CGGTGCCCCCGCCGCCGCATCTGCACCCGGGGACCAGGGAACCGGTCACACCGGCCGACCTGGAGTCGCTGTTCGCGTCCGGCCTGATCGAGCAGGAGGCATCCACCGAGCAGTACATCGCGATCCCCGAGCCGATCCGCGAGGTCTACCGGACGTGGCGGCCCGCGCCGCTGATCCGGGCGCGCGAGTTCGAGAAGGCACTGGGCACCCCGGCGCGCATCTACGTCAAGTACGAGGGTGTCAGCCCGGTCGGCAGCCACAAGACCAACACCGCCGTCGCGCAGGCGTACTACAACGCGCAGGACGGTGTCACCAGGATCACCACCGAGACCGGTGCCGGGCAATGGGGCTCGGCGCTGTCGTTCGCGTGCGCGAAGTTCGGCATCGACCTCGAGGTGTGGCAGGTGCGGGCATCGTACGAGTCGAAGCCGTACCGCCGGTTCCTGATGGAGACCTACGGCGGCACCGTGCATCCGAGCCCGTCCACGCTGACCGAGGCGGGCCGGAAGATGCTCGCCGACGACCCGAACACCCCCGGCAGCCTCGGGATGGCCGTCAGCGAGGCGGTCGAGGTCGCCGCGGGCGACCCGAACGCGCGCTATGCGCTCGGCAGCGTCCTCAACCACGTGGTGCTGCACCAGACCGTCATCGGCCTCGAGGCCGTCGAGCAGCTGCGCGGCGCGGGCGAGGCAAACGCCGACGTCGTGTTCGGGTGCGCCGGGGGCGGGTCCAACCTGGCCGGCCTGGCGTTCCCGTTCATCCGCGAGGTACTGCACGGCCGCGCGCAGACCCGGGTCATTGCCGTCGAGCCCGCCGCGTGCCCGTCGATCACCAAGGGCGAGTACCGGTACGACCACGGCGACGTCGCTGGCCTGACGCCGCTGCTGAAGATGCACACCCTCGGACAGGACTTCGTGCCGGACCCGATCCACGCGGGCGGACTCCGCTACCACGGCATGGCGCCGCTGCTCAGCCACACCGTCGACCTCGGCTACGTGACCGGCAAGGCCGTCGACCAGACCGCGTCGTTCGCCGCGGGTGTGCAGTTCGCCAGGGCCGAGGGCATCGTCCCCGCCCCCGAGTCGTCGCACGCGATCGCCGCCTGCGCCGAGTACGCGAGGACGCTCACCGAACCCGAGGTGCTGGTGATCGGTCTCTCCGGCCACGGCATGCTCGACCTGCCCGCGTACCACCAGTTCATGCAGGGCAACCTGGTCTCGACCGTGGGCGACATGTCCTGACCTCCCGCTGCGGCCCGATCTCGGCCGTGCGCACAATGGGCGCATGGTCGAGATCGCAGTGGCCCAGTTCTCCGCGGGAACGGGCAAGGACGACAACCTCCGGGTGATCCGCACCCTCGTTGGCGAGGCCGCCTCCCGCGGTGCCCGGGTGGTGGTCGCCCCCGAGTACGCGATGTACACCGCGCCGCGGCTCGATGCGGGGGTCGCCGCCTCGGCCGAACCGCTCGACGGGCCGTTCGTCTCCGGCCTGCTCGCGGTCGCCGCGGAGGTCGGCGTGCACCTGGTGGCCGGGGTGAACGAGTCGCTGCCCGGCGACGACCGGATCTCGAACACGCTCGTCGCTGCCGCTCCGGACGGCACCCTCGCCGCCGTGTACCGCAAGCTCCACCTCTACGACGCGTTCGGCTACCGGGAGTCGGACGTCTACCGGGCAGGCCCGATCACCGATCCCGTCACCTTCACCGTCGACGGCCTCACCTTCGGCATGCAAACCTGCTACGACCTGCGCTTCCCCGAGGTGACGCGGCGGATCGTCGACGCGGGCGCCGACGTGCTCGCGCTGCCCGCGCAGTGGGTGCCCGGCCCGCTCAAGGAGGACCACTGGGCGACGCTGGTCCGGGCCCGGGCCATCGAGAACACCATCTACGTGGCCGCCGCCGACCAGAGCGCCCGCACCGGCTCGGGATGCTCGATGATCGTCGACCCGATGGGCGTGGTCCTCGCCGCCCTCGGTGAGCGCGTCGGCACCGCCCGCGCGGAGGCCGCCGCGGACCGGATCGCCCAGGTGCGGGCGGTCAATCCGGCGCTGACGCTGCGGCGCTTCGGGGTCGCCGAACGATAGTGCCCGGGCCGGGTGCGGCGTAGCGTCGACGGTGCGATGCTCTACGCCACCCGCGCCGAGGCGGGCCGCGACCTGGCCACCTCCCTCGGGCACCTGCGCGGCACCGACCCGCTGGTGCTGGGACTGCCGCGCGGCGGCGTGCCGGTGGCCGTCGAGGTGGCCCGGGCCCTTGCCGGGGACCTCGACGTCATCGTGGTCCGGAAGCTGGGGTTGCCGTGGCAGCCGGAGTTGGCGATGGGCGCCATCGGCGAGGGCGGCGTCCGGGTGCTCAACGAGGACGTGATCGGCCGGTCCGGGGTATCGCCGCTGACCCTGTCCAGCACGGAGACCGCCGAGCGCCGCGAACTGGACCGGCGGGTCCGGCTGCTGCGGGGCGACCGCCCGCCGATCCCGATGGCCGGGCGGACCGTCGTCCTCGTCGACGACGGGATGGCCACCGGCGCGACCGCCGAGGTCGCCTGCCTGGTCGCGCGGGCCGGGGCCGCCGCCCGGGTGGTGGTCGCGATGCCGGTGTCGTCGGAGGAGGCGATGGATCGGCTGCGCGCGGTCGCGGACGAGGTGGTGTGCCCCCTCGTGCCCCGGTGGCTCGGGGGCGTCGGCGGCGCCTACCGCGACTTTCACCAGCTCACCGACGACGAGGTGCGGGCGGCGCTGAAAACGTGATCTACGCCTCACTCCCCTGCGCCGGACACCGCAAAGTCACAGTTCGCGGAACTTCGAGTAACAGACACCTTGTTTCGGCGGCGTTACATCCGGTCATTCCGGACAGGGAAGCTCGTGCATCCCCCGCCGGAATGTGATGCAATGCACACCCGTATGTGTCGGTAGTCCTGGAGGGTCCCCAAGTGCGAGAGTTCGAAGTTCCGCAGTCGTTTTCCGTTCCGGACGACGTCTCGATGGCAGACACGGTGTTCCGCTTCGAGAAGGAATGCCCGCAGCATGTGCCCTTCAAGAAGCTCGTCGGCGGCGCCTGGGTCGATGTCAGCGCGGCGGAGTTCGCCGCCCAGGTCACGGCCGTCGCCAAGGGGCTGATGGCGTCCGGCATCGAGCTCGGCGACCGGGTCGCGATCCTGTGCGCCACCCGCTACGAGTGGGTCGTCCTCGACTACGCGATCTGGACCGCGGGCGGCTGCACCGTCGCGATCTACGAGACCTCGTCCGCCGACCAGGCCCAGTGGATCCTCGAGGACTCGGCGACCGCGCTGCTCGTCGTCGAGACGGCCAAGCACGCCGCCACCGTCAAGGATGTCGCCGAGGCGGCGCCCGCGTTGCGGGAGATGCTGCAGATCGAGGCGGGCGCGCTCGACGAGCTCACCGCCCGGGGCGCCGAGATCACCGATGAGGCGCTGCATGAGCGCCGCGGGCAGGTCGGGGCCTCCTCCCCCGCCACCCTCATCTACACCTCCGGCACCACCGGCAGGCCCAAGGGCGTGCAGCTCACGCACGGCAACTTCAGCGCGGAGTCGCAGGCCGTGAAGATCGCCCTCGCCGACGCGATGTACGAGGGCCGCAGCACCCTGATGTTCCTCCCGCTCGCCCACGTGTTCGCCCGCGCGATCTCGTTCGGCGCGTTCGACAACAAGGTCACCGTCGGCCACACCGCCGACCTGACCACGCTGGTCGACCAGTTCGCGGTGTTCAAGCCGAACTTCATCCTCTCGGTGCCGCGGGTGTTCGAGAAGGTCTACAACTCGGCGAAGCAGAAGGCCGAGGACGGCGGCAAGGGCAAGATCTTCGGCAAGGCCGCCGAGACGGCGATCGCGTACAGCGAGGCCATCGAGAACGGCGGGCCCGGCCTCGGACTCAAGCTCAAGCACGCCCTGTTCGACAAGCTGGTCTACGGCAAGCTGCGGGCCGCGCTCGGCGGCGAATGCGACCGCGCCGTGTCCGGCGGCGCCGCGCTCGGCGCCCGCCTCGGCCACTTCTTCCGGGGCATCGGCGTCCCGGTCTACGAGGGCTACGGCCTCACCGAGACCAGCGCGGCCGTCACCGTGAACACCACCACCGCGCAGCGGGTCGGCACCGTCGGCAAGCCGCTCAACGGGCACGCCGCGAAGATCGCCGAGGACGGCGAGCTGCTGCTCAAGGGCCCGGTCGTGTTCGGCGGGTACTGGCACAACGACGCAGCAACCGCCGACTCGATCCGCGACGGCTGGTTCCACACCGGCGACCTCGGCTCCATCGACGAGGACGGCTTCGTCTCGATCACCGGCCGCAAGAAGGAGATCATCGTCACCGCGGGCGGCAAGAACGTCGCCCCCGCGGTCCTCGAGGACGCCCTGCGTGCGCACCCGCTGATCAGCCAGTGCCTCGTCGTCGGCGACGCAAAGCCGTTCATCGGTGCGCTGATCACGATCGACCAGGAGGCGCTGCCCGGCTGGCGCGAGCGCAACGGGGTCGCCGCCGACCTGCCGATCGCCGAGGTGGTCAAGCACCCCGACCTGGTCGCCGAGGTCGACGCCGCGATCGCCGAGGGCAACAAAAAGGTCTCCAGCCCGGAGCAGATCAAGAAGTACCGCATCCTCGACGTGGACTTCACCATCGAGACCGGGGAGCTGACGCCGACGCTCAAGCTCAAGCGCAACGTCATCCACGACACGTTCGGCACCGCCATCGAGGCGATCTACACCTGACGTCACCGGCGGACGTTCCCGGCGCCGCCGAATGGGCCGTCTCCCGCGGGAGGCGGCCCATTTGCCGTTCGCGGCGGTTCGGGTTCAGCCGGATTGGGTTCAGCGGGATCGGGTTCAATGGCGGGTATGACGACGACAGTTCCTGGCTTCGGTGATCGGTTCCCCAAGCTGCTGCTTGTTGGTCCGGGCGCGGTCGCCGAGCCGCGGCTCCTGCGCGCGCTGCACCTGGCTGGGGTCGCGGCGCTCCCCGGCGACCGGGAGGCCAGCGGGCAGAAACTGTTCGGCGCCCGCATCGTCGACGACCCGGCGGACGGATGGAACGAGCTGGGGCCCTGGGTGCGGGCGGCGGTGACGTTCGGCGCCGACGCGTGGACCGCGATGCAGGCCGTCCTGTCGCTCAGCGGTCCGGACTACGCGCCGGGGGCATCGACGGTGAGCGCGGGCGACCGACCGGTCACCGTGCTCGCGTGCCCCGACCTCGACGACGCCGCCCTCACCGACGCGGCGCTCGCCGGGGCGCTTGCGGCGGCGCAGCGGGCGGCCGGGCTGGCGTGGGGATGCGGTGGCCGGGCCTAAATCCTGGCGGCGTCGATCATCCGGCGCGCGACGTCGGCGTCGCCGACCATCTCCAGTGCGGCAAGCGGGCGCCTGCGCCACATCGTGAGCAACAGGTCCTCCGCTGTGCCGCGGATCGCCACAGTACTCCTCCCGTGTCCGGCCTCCACCCGGACTCCGTCGGCGCCGAAGGCGAGCAGCAGCTCCGCATCCGGGGTGTCGGTGCCATGCAGGTGAACGCTCTTGCCGTGCAACGTGTTCGGAATCTGCGGGACGGCCCGCGGCAGCATCAGCCGCGCCCACTCGTCGACACCGTCCGCGGCGCAGCGCGGATCGACCGGCGCGGGCGGCCGGCCACCGGCGGCGTGCACCGCGTCGGCTGCATCCACCCGGTGCACCGTCACCTCGTGCGCCTGCCTGCGCGCCCAGAACCGGACCGTGCCCGGGCCGGTCAGGGTCGGTGCGGCCCGGTCGACGTCGCTGCCGGACAGCTCGGCGAGCAGCGCATCGAGGGACTCCCGGTAGGCGGGCAGGCAGCCGGGTCCGTGCGGCAGCGGCGGGGCGTCGGCGGACCCGGCGAGGGTGGCGCCCGGCCCGGCGGCGAGCACGCCCGTCACCCAGCGGTGCACCTTCCCGGTGTGCCGGATCACCCGTTCCAGGGTCCACCCCGGCACCGTCGGGACCGGGGCGCCCAGCGCGTCCGGGGGCATCGCCGCCAGGCGCATGCCCTCGGCCCGCAGCACGGCGACATGCTCGTCGGGTGTCATGTCCGAACGCTATCCCGGAGGAACGCGGCGACGTCGGAGGTGACCCGCCGATGCACCGGTTCGTGCAGCAGGTCGTGGCCCGCGTCCTGGTACTCGCGGAGGTCCGCGGTCGGGACGGCGGCCGACCACGCCCGTGCACCGTCGATCGGGGCGAGCCGGTCGTCGACGCCGTGCACCACCAGGATCGGCGCCAGCACCCCGCCGACCGCGCCCGGATCGGCCGCGGCGGCGCGCGGAAGCCCGCACAGCACGACGGCCCCGAACCGGTCCGGCGCGGCGCCGAGCGCGGCGATCGCGGTGGCGGCCCCGAGCGAGTGCCCCATGACCGCGAGCGGCAGCCCGGGTCGGTCGTGTGCGGCGAGGTCGGCGAGTAGCAGCGCGTTGGCCCCGAGCACGTCGAGCGAACCGGGGTGGCCGGGTTCGCCCTCGCTGAGCCCGTGCCCGACGTGGTCGAGTGCCCAGGTCTCGATGCCCTCGGCGGCGAGGGCCCGCCCGAACCGGTGATAGTGGCCCGTGTGCTGCCCCATGCCGTGCAGGAACACCAGCGCGGCGACGGGGTCGGGGCACGGCCAGCGACGGTGGTGGACCTGCCCGGAGGCCCCGGTGAAGAACGGCACCACCCGATTATGTCGGGACGGTCTGCCATAGTCGCAGTCGTGTTCCTCCTCGACGACGTCCTCGTCCACAGCGCGGGCGACCTGACGCGGGCGGCGGACTGCGAGTTCGCGCTGCTGCGGCAGCTCGACGTGACCCTCGGGCATCGCGCCCGGCCCGCGGCGGGCCCGTCGGATCCGATGCTCGAGCGGACCACCGCCCTCGGCGACGCCCACGAACGCCGCAGGCTGGACGAGTACCGGCAGCGGTTCGGCGACGGTGTCGTCACCATCGAGCGGCCGCGGCTCGACGCCGAGGACCTGGCCCGCGCGACGAAGGCGACGATCGATGCCGCCCGCGCGGGTGTCGAGGTGATCTACCAGGGCACCTTCTTCCGGCAGGCGACGCCCGCCGCCCGGTTCCTCGGCTTCTGCGACTTTCTGGTGCGCACCGACGCCGGGTACCGGGTCGTCGACACCAAGCTGTCCCGGCACGCCAGGGTGCCCGCCCTCCTGCAGGTGGCCGCGTACGCGGACGCACTGGCCGCCGACGGCGTCCCGCCTGCACCGACGGTGAGCCTGGTCCTCGGCGAGGGCACCGAGGTGTCCTACCCGCTCGACGACATCCTTCCGGTGTTCCGGCAGCGCAGGGACGCGCTGGTGCGGCTGCTCGACGAGCACCGCGACCGGGGAACGGCGGTGGTGTGGGGGGAGGTCCGCGGCTGCGGGCGGTGCGCCGACTGCGGCCCGGAGGTGGAACGCAGCCGGGACCTGACCCTGGTCGCGGGACTGCGCTCGACGCAGCGGGACGTCCTGATCCGCGGCGGCCTCACCACCGTGGACGCCCTCGCCGGCGCCACCGAGCGGGTCGCCGGGATGAGCGAGCGCACCTTCGCCGCCCTGCGGGGGCAGGCCGCCGTCCAACTCCGCACACCACCCGGCGGTCCGCCTGCGGTCGAGGTCACCGACCCGGACGCGCTCGCCGCGATCCCCGCCCCCGACCCGGGTGACATCTTCTTCGACTTCGAGGGCGACCCGCTGTGGGCGGAGGACGGATCCACCGACTGGGGGCTGGAGTACCTGTTCGGGGTGGTGGAGTCCGACGGCACGTTCCTGCCGTTCTGGGCGCACGACCGGATCGGGGAGCGCCGGGCGCTGCTCGACTTCCTGGACTACCTCACCGACCGCCGGAAACGATTCCCGCACATGCACGTTCACCACTACTCGGCGTACGAGAAGACCGCCCTGCTGCGCCTGGCCGGTCGCCACGGCGTCGGGGAGGACGCGGTGGACGCGCTGCTGCGCGAGAACGTCCTGGTGGACCTGTGCCCGGTGGTGCGGGGTGCGCTGCGGGTCGGGGCCCCGTCCTACTCGATCAAGAAGCTGGAGCCGCTGTACATGGGCGACTCGATCCGGACCGGCGTCGACAACGCCGCCGACTCGATCGTCGAGTACGGCCGGTACTGCGCGCTGCGGGACGCCGGTGACGACGCCGCGGCCGCGGTGCTGGCCGGGATCGCGGACTACAACGAGTACGACTGCCTATCGACGCTGCGCCTGCGGGACTGGCTGCTCGGCCTTGCCGCCGAGCGGGGCGTACGGCCGCACCCGGCGCAGCAGGCCGTCGACGTCACGGTCGAAGAGCCCGGCGCGGACGAGACGGCGCTGCTGGCGCACGTCGGCGGGGCGCTGGCCGGCGACCGGAGCAAGGACCAGCAGGCGGCGGCGCTCCTTGCCGCGGCGCTCGGCTACCACCGCCGCGAACGAAAGCCGTACTGGTGGGCACACTTCGAGCGGCTCACCGCCCCCGTCGACGAGTGGGCCGACACCGCGGATGCCTTCGTCGCCGACACCGTGACGGTCACCGAGGACTGGCACACGAGCACGCCGCGGCAACGCAAACAGCGTCGCACGGTCCGGCTCGTCGGCCGGTGGGGGTCCGGCTCGACGGCCCGGGTCGGCGATCAGCCGTTCGCGCTGTACGACGCGGCGACCGGGATCGGCAGCGAGGACGCGGCGAGCCGCGGGACGGTCACCGTCACCGTGCGCGCGCTCGCGTCCGACCCGGGCAGCGACGGCCGCGCCCGCGACGTGGTGCTCATCGAGGAACTGCAGGGTGCCGACCCGCACGACAGCGTGCCGATGGCGCTGGCACCCGGCAGGCCGGTGCCGACCAAGAACATCGAGGCCGCGATCGCCGCTCAGGCCGCCGTGGTCGCGGCCGCGCTGCCGACGATGCCGGGCACCGCGGCCCTGGACATCCTGCGCCGCATCCCGCCCCGCACCCGGTCCGGGGCGCCGCTCCCCGCCGCCGACCCCGACCATCGGGCGCAGGCGATCACCGGGGCGCTGCTCGACCTCGACGACTCGTACCTGGCCGTGCAGGGGCCGCCGGGGACCGGGAAGACGCACACCGGCGCCGCCGTCGTCGCGGACCTGGTCACCCGGCACGGGTGGCGGGTCGGGGTGGTCGCGCAGTCGCATTCGGTGGTCGAGAACATGCTCGACGGCATCGTGCGGTCGGGGGTCGCCGGTGACCGGGTCGCGAAGAAGCCCGGGTCGGGGCTCGCGGACGACCCGAAGTGGACCAAACTCGACCCGTCCGGATTCCCCGCCTTCCTCGACGAGAACGCGGAGGGCGGCTGCGTGATCGGCGGCACCGCATGGGATTTCGCGCACCCCCACCGGGTCCCGCCGGGCAGCCTCGACCTGCTGGTCGTCGACGAGGCCGGGCAGTTCTCGCTTGCGAACACGGTCGCGGTTGGGCGCTCCGCACGCAACCTGCTGCTGCTCGGCGACCCGCAGCAGCTTCCGCAGGTCAGCCAGGGCATCCACCCCGAGCCGGTGGACACCTCCGCGCTGGGGTGGCTGGCCGCCGGGCACGGCGCGCTCCCACCGGAACTCGGGTATTTCCTCGACATCACCTGGCGGATGCACCCCGCGGTGTGCGCGGCGGTGTCGGACCTGTCGTACGAGGGCAGGCTGCACGCGAAGGAGTCGGTCACCACCGGGCGGCACCTCGCGGGCGTGGAGCCGGGGGTGGAGGCGCTGTTCGTCGACCATGTCGGGAACTCGACCGCGTCCGCCGAGGAGGCGGCGGCGATCACCGCGGCGGCCGTCTCGTTGATCGGCACGCCGTGGACCACCGCGGCGGGCGAGGCCCCGCGCCCGCTGGGGCAGGCCGACGTCCTCGTCGTCGCGCCCTACAACGCGCAGGTGACGCTGATCCGCGAGCACCTCGCCGCGGCGGGCCTCGGCGAGGTGCTCGTCGGCACCGTCGACAAGTTCCAGGGCAGGGAGGCCGCCGTGGTGTTCGTGTCGATGACGGCGTCGTCGGCCGCGGATGTGCCCCGCGGGATGGGCTTCCTGCTGTCCCGGAACCGGTTGAACGTGGCCATCTCCCGGGGCAAGTGGCGCGCGGTGATCGTCCGCTCCCCCGCGCTCACCGACTACCTGCCGTCAACGCCGGACGGGCTGACCGAGTTGGGCGCGTTCCTCCGCACCCATCCCGGGCCCGCCCTGGTTCAGCCGAAGCACTGACCTTCGCCGCGGTAGGTGGGCACCGTGGTGACGGCGCCGTCCGCGGCGACGAGGTGCACGTCGGTGAACCGCTCGCACAGCTCGCCCGCCTTCGCGTGCCGGAACCACACCCGGTCCCCGATCCGCAGCGCGCTCGCCGCGAGTCCGGTCACCGGGGTCTGCACCTCGCCCGCGCCCTCGTTGCGCAGCAGACTCAGCCCGGCAGGCCACACCGGCGTCGGCACCCGAGACGCCCCGGCGGGGCCGGAGGCGATGTAGCCGCCAGAGAACAGCGTCGCGATCTTCGGGCTCGGCCGCCGCACCGTGGACAGCGCGAAGAACATCGCCGGACGCGGGGTGAACGACCGGTAGCGGTCGAAGAGGGTCGGAACGAACAGGCCGGACCCGGCGGTGACCTCGGTGACGGCCGGGTCGGCGGAGCTGACCTCAAGCGAGCCGGTGCCGCCGCTGTTGACGATCTCGAGGCGGCCCGCCACCGCGGTGACGGCGGCGACGACCGCACCGCGCCGGGTGGACAGTTCCGTGGCGGAGGCCCTCTTAACCAGTCGCACGGCGGCGCTGGTGTCCGGGAGCCCGGCTATCTGCGCCTCGTAGAACATGACCCCGACCACCGCGCAGCCCCGGGTCGTTGCGGCGCGGGCGAGGTCGGCGGCCTGCTCGGGGGTGCGGAGCGGCGAGCGGCGGACGCCGAGATGGACCGGCCCGATCCGCAGCGAGGCGTCGACGTCGAGGCACAGCCGCGCCCCGGTGGCGCCGGCGGCGGCGATGACGTCGAGGTGCTCGGCTCCGTCGATCATCAGGGTGATCGAGTCCCGCAGCAGCGAGTCGGCACCGAACTCGGCCAGCGCACCCCGGTCGACGGTGGGATACCCCATCAGCACGTCGCGGGCGCCCGCGCGGACGAGCCAGATCGCCTCGCGCAGCGAGTAGGACATGATGCCGCGGAATCCGCCGGACTCGGTGAGCCCCGATCCCAACGCGCGTTCGAGGACCGCACGGGTGCGGACGGACTTGCTTGCCACCCGGATCGGGGTGCCCGACGCGCGCCGCACCAGGTCGGCGGCGTTGGCGTCGAGGGAGGCCAGGTCCACCGCGGCGAACGGCGGATCGAGCGGGCGGGTCGCCGCGTCGAGCCGGGCGACGGTGCCGGTGGGTGTCATGGCGGATCGATCGGTGGTCGCGGTCACCTGCCCAGTCAATCACCCCATTTGGACAACTGTCCATGATTCGGGGCTGGCGCCGCGGCGGGACCGGTCAGATCTCGACGGCCTTGCCGGTGACCATCTGCACCAGATCGTCGAGCTCGGCGAGCACGGCCTCGCCGTTCCGATCGACCAGCCAGCGCAGCACGATGCCGTCGATGACGGCGAGCGCGAACCGGGCGATGTGCGCCACCGGCTCGGTCCAGCGCATGCCGACATGCGCGGCCGAGGTCTCGAGGAACTCGATCGCCTCGGCGTCCATCGTCGCGTACTGGTTGGCGGCAATGGAACCGGCCAGCTCGGCCCCGGCGGCCTGCTGCCGCAGACCGTAGGCGGTGATCTCGTAGGTGAGCAGCTGCCGGTCGGGGGTGGCCTCGACGATCGGCCACATCGCGGACAGGCCGCTGTGCAGGAGCTCACGCAGTCCGCGCACCCCGGTCTGCGCCTCGTCGGTGTGCGCCTGCCCGAAGGCGTACCGCAGGGCCTGGCTCAGCTGCAGGACGAGGGCCTCGCCCATCGCCGCGACGAGCGCCTCCTTGCTCTCAAAGCAGTAGTGCACGACACCGAGCGACACACCCGCTTCCTCCGCGACGGCGCGGATCGTGACGGAGCTGACGCCGCCTCGTTCCGCGATCCCCATCGCCGATTCGACCAGCTGTGCGCGGCGTTCGTCCGCAGGAAGGCGATTCAGCATTCGACGATCCTAAAACGTCCCAACCTGATTGGATACAAGGTGTTGACCTGGACGGACGTCCAGGTAATAGTGTGCAGATGCACTCACAGAAGTGGCACAACTGGGCGCGCAGCGCCGGTGCCGACCCCCGGCGGTTCGCCACGCCGAAGTCCGTTGCCGAGCTCAGCGCCGAGATCACCCGGGCGGCGGACGAAGGACTGCACGTCAAGTGCGTCGGCGCCGGGCATTCGTTCACCCCGATCGCGGTGACCGACGGCGTGATGATCAGCCTGGACAATCTGAGCGGGATCGAATCCGTGGTGCCGGCCGGGGAGTCCGGCGCCCTGGTGACCGTCCTCGCCGGCACGCGGCTGCACGACCTCAATCCCAGGCTGTGGGATCTCGGCCTGGCGATGATCAACCTCGGGGACATCGACGCGCAGTCCATCGCCGGGGCGATCTCCACCGGCACCCACGGCACCGGCGCCCAATTCGGCGGTCTCGCCACCCAGATCCGCGCCATTCAGCTCGTGCTCGCGGACGGTGCGGTCGTCGACTGCTCCGCCGAGGAGAACCCCGAACTGTTCCACGCCGCCCGCCTCGGTCTCGGCGCGGTCGGTGTCATCGCGACGCTGACGCTGCAGTGCGCGAACGCATTCATGATGCGGGCCGTCGAGGCGCCGGCCCGGTTCGGTGACACCATGGCTCGACTCGACGACCACGTCCACGGCGTCGACCATTTCGAGTTCTACTGGTTCCCGCACACGGACCGGGTTCTGACCAAGCACAACACCCGACTCCCCGCGGACACGCAGGCCCGGCCGGTCGGTGCGGTGCGCGCCTACATCGACGACGAACTGATCTCGAACACGATCTTCGAGGGCGTCAACCGGGTCGCCACCCGGTTCCCCGCCGCGATCCCCAGGATCAACAACCTCTCCGCACAGGCGCTGAGCGCCCGCGAGTACGTCGACCGCAGCTACCAGGTCTTCGCGTCGTCGCGGCGGGTGCGGTTCCGGGAGATGGAGTACGCGGTGCCCGCCGCCGCGCTCCCCGAGACCCTCCGCGAGATCGACCGCTGGATCAACGACTCCGGGTTCACCGTCGCCTTCCCCGTCGAGGTGCGCTTCGCCGCCGCCGACGACATCTGGCTCTCCACCGCGTCCGGCCGGGATACCGCCTACGTGGCAGTGCACCAGTACCATCGCCGCGACCACCGTGAGTACTTCGACGCCGTCGAGGCCATCGCGAAGGCGGTCGACGGCCGTCCACACTGGGGAAAGATGCACTCGCGGACCGCGGACGACCTGCGGCCCAGCTATCCGCACTTCGACGAGTTCCGCTCGGCCCGCGACAAGTACGACCCGGAGCGCCGCTTCGACAACGACTATCTCCGGCAGGTGCTCGGATAGCCCGCGTCAGCCGCCGAGCAACTCCGCCTTCCTGGCGAGGCTCGCGAAGGACGCCTCGATCGAGTTGCGCGCCAGCCGCTCCCGCTCCGCGTCGGTGAGTCCGACGTCGGCGCGGAGCCGGGCCAGGTTGTCGTCGACGTAGCCACCGAAGTACGCGGGATCGTCGGAGTTGACGGTGACATGCAGCCCCCGCGCGAGCATCCGGCGGATCGGGTGGTCGGCGAGCCGGTCGACCACCCGCAGCCGGACGTTCGACAGCGGACACAGGGTCAGCGGAACCCGGTCACGCACCAACCGGTCGACCAGGTCGTCGTCCTCGACGCAGCGGATACCGTGGTCGATCCGTTCGACGCCGAGCAGGTCGAGGGCCTGCCGGATGTAGTCGGGAGGGCCCTCCTCGCCCGCGTGTGCGACGACGTGCAGCCCGGCGGCGCGGGCCCGCCCGAACACGTCAACGAACAGCGACGGCGGATACCCGACCTCCGCGGAGTCGAGGCCGATCCCGAGCAGCGGGGCCCCCGACCCGACCAGGTCGGTCAGCAGCGCGTCCGCCTCCGGGACGGGGCGGTCCCGGAGGATGCCCGCAATCAACCCGGTGCTCACGCCGTGCTCGGCCTCGCTGCCCGCCAGCGCATCCCCCAACCCTTCGAGGACCTCCCGCAGCGGGACGCCCCGGGCGGTGTGCGCCTGCGGATTGAAGAAGATCTCGGCGTGCCGCACCCCCGCCGCGGCCGCTCGCGCCAGGTACGACCTGGCGAGGTCGGCGAAGTCCTGCGCGGTGCGCAGCACCGTCATGTTCGCGAAGTACAGGTCGAGGAACGACTGCAGGTCGGTGAACTCGTACCGGGATCGCAGGTCGTCGAGGTCGGCGTACGGCAGGTCAATCCGATTGCGCTGCGCGAGTTCGAAGATCAGCTCCGGCTCGAGCGCGCCCTCGATGTGCATGTGCAGCTCGGCCAGCGGTGTCGCCCGGGTGTCGGTTGCGGGATCGGTCATGCCGTCAGCCTGCCACAGTGCTGCTCTCGTCCCTGCGCGGCGCGTCCGCGCCATCCTCGACTCGGCGTGGCCGCGAGAAGCACAGCGACGCAACGAATCCGACCAGCAGCACCACGGCGGGCAGCAGCATCGACTGCCCCATCGCGGAGCTGAACCCGTCCCGGACGACGTCGGGCATCGCGCTGGCCATGCCCTCGTGGGCGGCACCGGCGGAGGGCACCCCATTGGCGGACAGCCGGGCCGTGATCAGGGCGCCGATGCCTGCGCTGCCGAGCACCGCGCCGACCTGCCGGGTGGTGTTGTACACCCCCGAACCGGCGCCTGCCTGCTGCGGCGGCAGGTTGCGGGTCGCGGTCGCGGCAAGCGGTGACCAGATGAACGCGTTCGCCACACCCATCAGCGCGATCGGCAGCAACAGTTCCCAGATCGCGACCTCGGGCGTCATCACCAGCGCCAGCCAGCCGAACGAGACCGCCAGCATCAGGAAGCCGGGGGCGGCGATGTACCGCGGGTGCGCCCGGTCGACGAGCTTGCCGACGTTCGGGGCGAGGACACCGGTCAGCACCGCCATCGGCACCATGAGCAGGGCCGACCCGGTCGGCGACAGCCCCCGCACCCCCTGCGCGTAGAACATCAGCGGCAACACCATCGCGGTGATCGCGAAGCCCATCGAGGTGATCGCAATGTTGGCGAGGGAGAAGTTGCGGTCGCGGAACAGCTCGAGGGGCAGCAGCGGCTCGTCCCGGTTGCGGGACTGGTTCCAGACGAACACGCCGAGCAGCAGCACACCGGCCGCGATCATCAACCAGATCCGCACGGACCAGTCGTAGGTGTTGCCCTCCTGCAACCCGAACACCAGCAAGAACATGCCTGCGGCGCTGAGGACCACGCCGGGCAGGTCGAACCGGTGCTCGTGGGTCTCGAGGGTCGGGACGTACCGCATCGCGGCGAGGAAGGCGATCACGCCGACCGGAACGTTGACGATGAAGATCCACTGCCATCCGAGCCCGTCGACGAGCACGCCGCCCGCCAGCGGCCCGACCAGCGTCGCGACGCCGGCGACGGCACCCCACAGTCCCATCGCGGTGCCCCGCTTGTCCGGCGGGAAGATCCGGGTGATCACCGCCATCGTCTGCGGCGTCATCAACGCGGCACCGAAGCCCTGAACGACGCGCGCCACGATCAGCATCTCGATGCTGCCGGACAGGCCGCACCACAGCGAGGCCGCGGTGAACAGGGTCAAACCGAGCAGGTACAGGCGTTTCGGACCGAATCGGTCGCCGAGCCTGCCGGTGATCAGCAGCGGAACCGCGTACGCGAGCAGGTAGGCGCTGGTCACCCACACCACGCTGTTGATGTCCGCGCCGAGGTGCTCCATGATCGCCGGGTTCGCGACCGCCACGATCGTGGAGTCGACCAGGATCATGAAGAAACCCAGGCACAGCGCCCAGAGCGCGGGCCACTGCCGGATCTCGACGGGTTGGTTGGTGACGATCACGGGTGAGCCCCTTGCCTCGAGCCTGAAATATACGGAGCGGGTGTGAGCGGGGCAAGGCCACCGATCCCGCGACCCGATAGCGTCACGGGGTGGACTCGCACCAACTCGACATTGTCGCCCTCGCCTGGTCGCGAGAGCTCGGCCTGCCGGACGACGCGCTGCGCGTTGCCGGTTCCCGAACGATACGACCGGCCACCGACACGGTCCGGTTTCTGCGGTTCGCCGGCGCGAGCGCGCTCGTCGGGCCGCCCTGGTTCCTCGACCGCGCGGCGGCGCTCGACGACGACGCTCTGGCGTCCCGGTCGACCCTCGGCGACCTGACCAGGGACCACGGCGGGCGGTGCACCGGCCCCCGCCTGCTGGCCTACGCGTCCGAGGTGGGCGACATCAACGTGGCGAGCCCCCTCATCTCCCACGTCCTCCCCCACGTGCTCGCCTTGCAGGCGCTGTGCCCGCCGGACGACGTCGCCGAGGCCGACCTCACCGCCCGACGCAACTGGTTCACGCTCCTCGACGAGGACGCGCGGCCGCTCTCCTGCGCCGGCTACTCCGAATGGCAGGGGATCATCGCCCGGCTCGGGGTGCTGACCGTTCCGGAGGCCCGCCGCCGGGGCAACGGAACGACGGTCGGCAGGCTGTGCACCAACGACGCGATGGACGAGGGCATGATCCCGGAGTGGCGCAGCCACCCGGAGGACCTCGCCTCCCGCGGGCTGGCCGCACGACTCGGCTACGAGGAACTCGGCTCGGTCACCGAGGTGGCGCTACCGTGAAGAGGTGAGCGACGAGAACGGCACGGCCGCTAGCTATGTCGAACCGGGACGCGAATTCGTCCGCGACACCCGGTACATCGAGACCCGGATCACCGCCGACGGCAGGGACGGCTTTCCGGTCGAGCCGGGACGGTACCGGCTGGTCGTCGCGCGGGCCTGCCCGTGGGCGAACCGGGCGATCATCGTCCGGCGCCTGCTCGGCCTCGAGGACGCCCTGTCGATGGGCCTGTGCGGCCCCACCCACGACGAGCGCAGCTGGACCTTCGACCTCGACCCGGGTGGCGTCGACCCGGTGCTGGGGATCCCCCGACTGCGCGACGCCTACCTCGCGCGCGACCCGCACTATCCGCGCGGCATCACCGTCCCGGCGATCGTGGACGTGCCGACCGGGCAGGTCGTCACCAACAACTACCCGCAGATCACGCTCGACCTGTCCACCGAATGGACGGCGTACCACCGCGACGGCGCCCCCGACCTGTACCCGGAGCCGCTGCGCCCCGAGATCGACGAGGTCGCGGACCTGGTCTTCCGGGACGTCAACAATGGCGTCTACCGGTGTGGATTCGCCGGTTCCCAGGACGCCTACGAGGCCGCGTACGACCGACTGTTCGCGCGGCTGGACTGGTTGAGCGAGCGCCTGGCCACGCAGCGCTTCCTGGTCGGCGACACGATCACCGAGGCGGATGTGCGCCTGTTCACGACGCTGGTCCGGTTCGACGCCGTCTACCACGGGCATTTCAAATGCAACCGCACCACACTCGCCGAGATGGACGTGCTCTGGGCGTACGCACGGGACCTGTTCCAGACGCCCGGATTCGGCGACACGGTCGACTTCACGCAAATCAAGGAGCACTACTACCTGGTGCACACCGACATCAACCCGACCCGGATCGTCCCGAAGGGACCGGACCTGTCCGGTTGGACCACGCCACACGGACGGGACGCGCTGGGCGGCAGGCCGTTCGGGGACGGCACTCCCCCACCCCCGCCGAAGCCCGCCGAGCTGGTTCCCTAGGTCAGCCAGGGCCGGGCACCGGTCGCCCCGTGAGGCACGCGTCATCGGAACAATCGGGGCGGGCGGAACGTTGGGAGGGTGTTCGGCCGCCGAACGCGCGGTCCGGGCAGGAGGATGCACCGATGAACATCACCGGACGAGTGGAGCGGGCCATCGCCTCGCTGCTCGACAACGGCACCCGCCTGCAGGGACCGGCCGTCGAGACCTATGTGTCCCGGGTCCGGCGCGCCCACCCGGACGAGACCCCCGAGCAGATCGTCGCGCGACTCGAGCGCATGTTCCTGACCGCGGTCACCGGCAGCGGCGGCGCGGTCGGGGCCGCCGCCGCGGTCCCCGGGATCGGCACCGCGGGGTCGATCGCGGCGGTCGGCGCGGAAACCGCCTTCTTCCTCGAGGCCAGCGCGCTGTTCACGCTGGCGGTGGCGTCGGTGCACGGCATCCCGGTCGTCGACCACGAACGGCGCCGCGCGCTGGTGCTGTCCGTCGCGCTGGGGGCGGCGGGCATGGAGATCGTCGAGAAGGCGGTCGGGGCGACCACCAAGAACTGGGGCCTGCTGCTGTCCGGGAAGCTGCCGACCGGGACCGTGACGGGGATGAACCAGACCCTGCTCCGCACGTTCGTCACGAAGTACGCCGCCAAGCGCAGCGCACTCATCCTTGGCAAGCTGGTGCCCGCGGGCGTCGGAGCGGTGATCGGCAGCGCGGGCAACCGCACGATCGGCAAGGGCGTGATCGCGAACGCCAGGGACGCGTTCGGTCCGGCCCCCGCGCAGTGGTCGATCACCGCGGAGCACTACCCCCAGGAGGTATAGTCGGGCACATGGCCCGGACCTCAACGCTCGGCACCGGACCGCGTCGCGCGGTCCTGCTGCTCGCCGTTGTCCTCGGCCTCCTTGCCATGCATCACGTCGCAGCCTCGGCGCCTGCGCACGCCGCCCCGGCCGCCGCCGTCGAGCACGACGGCGACCGGTCGCCCGATCGCGACGGTGGGGGCGGCCATTCCGGTGGGCAGCACATGCTCGCGACCTGCCTTGCCGTGCTGACGGCGGGCATCGCCCTCCTCGTCGCCCTGACGCTGTTCGGTGTCGTCAC
The DNA here is from genome assembly GCF_042720095.1 of Rhodococcus sp. NPDC058505. Classification (NCBI taxonomy): domain Bacteria; kingdom Bacillati; phylum Actinomycetota; class Actinomycetes; order Mycobacteriales; family Nocardiaceae; genus Rhodococcus; species Rhodococcus sp. NPDC058505. The sequence goes on along the minus strand of NZ_JBHXNB010000004.1, from coordinate 111,794 downwards.
CGACCCCGGCGGCGGCCGTGACCGACGGCGCATCGTCCCGGCCCGGTTCGACCGCGGCCCCCCGTTCGCCGCACCGACCTCCGTTCGACTCGCGTCCCTCTGCCTGCTTCGGGTGTGACGGGGCCACTGCGCCGCGTGCGCAGTCCGGCCGACTTCACCACTTCACGAAAGAGCAAAGGCACCGAAATGACTACTCGCACCACCACCGCAGGATTCGTCGCCGCCCTGGCCGCCGCCGCCCTCGTCCTCGCCGGCTGCTCGACCGACGACGGCACCGACGGGCATTCGATGGACTCGATGAGCTCGATGACGACGTCGGCGCAGGAATCCGGCGAGATGTCGTCCGAGCACAATGCCGCCGACGTGGCGTGGACGCAGATGATGATCCCGCACCACCAGCAGGCGGTGGAGATGGCGGCGCTCGCGGAGGGCCGCACCGAGAACCCACAGCTGCTGGCGCTGGCGGAGCAGATCGAGGCCGCGCAGGACCCGGAGATCAAGCAGATGACCGGGTGGCTCGCCGCGTGGGGCGCGCCGACCATGACGGGCGCGGAGATGGATCACTCCATGCACGGCGACGACATGGGCGGCATGATGTCCGACGAGCAGATGACACAGCTGGAGAATTCCACCGGCGCCGAGTTCGACCGGGCGTGGCTGGAGATGATGATCGCCCACCATCAGGGCGCGGTCGAGTCGTCGAAGCAGATCGAGGCCGACGGGCAGAACCCGGAGGTCCGCGAGCTGGCCGCCGCGATCATTGCCGGGCAGCAGACCGAGATCGACCAGATGACCGCGATGCTCGGGCGCTAGCGCGCGGCACCCGCCGTCGCCCGAGGCGGCGGCGGGTGCCCGTGGTCGCAGGGTCAGGGTCAGGGGCGAAGGATCGCCGCCTGCGCGGGTGCCTGCCTGCGCCGCAGCACCGCCCGCATGCCCCCGCCCGACGCTGCGCTCGGCGCGGCGGCCGCCCTGGCGATCGCGAGCAGTTCGGACTCGTCGCTGATCTTTTCCCGGACCCGGCCCGCCGCCGCGCCGCGGCGCAGTTCCTCCGCGTCGATCGCGCGCCACCCCGCCGCGTCGATCACCGCGGGCTGCCTGTCCCGGACGAGGTGTCGCAGCTCGGCGTTGCCGCGGCTCGGCGATCCGAGTCGACCGGCGTTGAAGTCGTCGACGAGACCGCGGACGGTGTCCTGCGCGCAGGACTTGTTGGTGCCGATGAAGCCGCTCGGTCCGCGCTTGATCCATCCGGTCGCGTACACCCCGGCCAGCACGTCCCCGCCGGGCGCGTCGAGCACCCGTCCCGCCTCGTTGGGGATGACGCCCCGGCCGGCGTCGAACGGCACGCCCGCGATCTGAGTTCCCCGGTATCCGATCGAGGTGAGCACCAGTCCGGCGTCGATCCGTTCGGTCTCACCGGTCGCCACCAGCGCGCCGTCGTCGAACGTGTTGTGCGCGACGTCGACGCCAGTGACCCGCTCGTCCCCGACGATGCCGGTCGGGCCGAGGAGGTAGCGGAAGACGATCCGCCTGCGTCCCGGCGGCGGCTCGGTGATCCGGTCGAGGAGGCGCAGCTTCTGCGCGACGGCGTGGTCGAGTTTGCCTCGGGCCGCGGAACTCTCGAGTTCCGGATCGATGCCGGGATGCTGTACCAGCACGTCGATGTCGGGCAGATCGAGCAACCCGGCGAACTCGGGGACGGTGAACGCCGACTGCGCGAACCCACGGCGCGCAAGGATCACGACCTCCTCGATCGCGCTGCGGCGCAATGCCTCCAGTGCGTACGGGGCAATGTCGGTCGCGGCGAGGGTGTCCGGGTCCGCGGTGAGGATCCGCGCGACGTCGAGCGCGACGTTGCCGTTCCCGATCACGACCGCCCTGCGGTGCGACAGGTCGACCGCGTCGTCGGCGTGATCGGGGTGCCCGTTGTACCAGGCGACGAAGTCGGTCGCGGAGGTGCTGCCCGGCAGGTCCTCCCCCGCGATCCCGAGCCTGCGGTCCCTGGAGGCACCCGATGCGTAGATGACCGCATGGTGATGGGCAAGCAGCTCGTCGTGCGAAATATGCTGCCCCACCTCGACATTCAGGTGGTACTCAAAACCCGACTGCTGCGCGATCACGTCGTACAGCCTGCCGACCTGTTTGGTCTTCTGATGGTCCGGGGCCACCCCGGCCCGAACGAGCCCGTGCGGCACCGGGAGCCGGTCGAAGACATTGACGGTCACGCCGGGCTGGGTGAGCAGTTCGTCGGCCGCGTACATCGCGGCCGGCCCGGATCCGACGATCGCGACCCGCAGCGGCCCGCGGTCCGTGCGCACCTGCGCGGCGGCGGTGACCTTGGCGAGCGCGGGCCGGGTCTCGGTGCCGCCGATCTTGGCCCGCTCTTCGTGCGGTTCCTTGTAGTAGTCGGCGTTGATCTGCAGGTACTGCACCTGCGGAGGCGTCAGCTTCTTCTGCGGAACGATCGCGTCGACCGGGCACGCCGACACGCAGGCGCCGCAGTCGACGCAGGCTGCCGGGTCGATGTGCAGCATCTCCGCGGTAAGGAAGTCGGGCTCGTCCGGGGTCGGATGGATGCAGTTGACCGGGCAGGCATAGACGCACGAGGCGTCGCTGCAGCAGGACTGGGTGACGACATGGGGCATTGCGACGATCCGATCTGCTGTGGTGCGGCGGGGCCTCAGGCGGCGCGGCGGTGCGGTTCGCTGCGGTACCGGGATGCGTCGCCGTCCATCTTGCAGGCCTTCCACACCCGCTTCGACACCCGGTTCATCAGGCCAGCGTCGTTGGCGAGCATCCGCACGTCGCCGAAGTAGTTCCGCAGCGCCTGCTGCGACTGCGGGCTGTCCCAGAACAGCTCCTTGCGCACCGACTTGGGGATGTCGAACCGCCGCCAGAACGACTTCGGCGGGATCACGATCGCGTCGCACAGGATGCGCATTGTGATCGGCGTGGCGATCGAGAGCGCGAACCGGCCCGCCCGGGACATCATCGGCACCCGGCGGCGCAAGAACCGGTGCGCGAACGAGATGTGCCGCGCCTCCTCGGCGACGTGGATCGCCATCACGGACTTCATGATCGGGTGCATCGGGCTGTCGCCGCGCAGGAACGACTTCTGCAGGTGGTCGATCGGCTCCTCACCCGCGAGCACGCCGACGAAGAAGAGTTCCGGCAGCGGGGTCGCGGCGAGCGGGATGAAGGCGGAGAGGGTGCGCAGCACCGGGCCCATGCCCGGGGCGTCGGCACCGATCCGGTTCACCATCTCCTGAAACATCAGGGTGTGGTGGCCCTCCTCGATGCACTCGTGGGTGCAGTACCGGTACTCGGCGGACCCGTTGGGCAGGTAGAAGACGTACTGCATCATGCCGCGGATCAGGATGTTCTCGAACTGCAGGCCGACCTTCGCGACGTTGGCCTGGCGCCACATCCCGATCTCGATCTGCTTCTCCCGCGACTGCGCCTGGTACCAGGGGTGCGCGCCGAGCGGGTCATCCTCCGGGTTGAGGATCCAGCGGTCGTCGTCGGGGACGACGGCGAACTCCGGGGAGTCCCAATCAATGTCGACGTACGGGTCAAAGTGCTTGTGCACCGACGCCTCGGACAGCTGCCGCAGGACGTCGTCGTAGTCGTCGGCAGCCGCGGCGGCCTGGTCGTCCCGTGTCGTCGACAGTGTCATCACGTCTCCCGTGTGTGGTGAACAGCAGCTGTGGCGAGTCAGCGTTGACAGGCCGGGTGGCCCGCAACACACGGGTAACTGTAACCGGTAGTTGCAGTCAAAAGCCAGGGGTTGGGCGAAACTTGTCCGGCCGGGGCGTCACCGCGCCCGTTCCGCGCGCAGCACCGGCACCATGCACAGCGCTCCCACCGCGAGAACCGCCGCCGCCACCGCGAGGGCAGCGGAGTAGCCGCCGCCAAGCAGGGGTGCGACGGCCACCGGCCCGATCACCTGCCCGAGCCCGTACACCGACGTCAGGATCGCCGCCGCCCGCGGCCCGGCCAGCCGCGCCCCCTCCCCCAACGCGAGCATCACGATCGCGATCATCGTGCCGCCGAAACACAGGGCAGCGACGAGTTGCACCGCGGGCGACCCGGTCGCGGCGGACACCGCAACCGCGACGGCCTGCACGACCAGCGCGGCCGTCGTCGTCACCGCGGGCGACCGTCTGCGCGCGAGCCGGTTCCACACCACGCAGGACGGGATCACCGCCGCACCGACCGCGATCCATACCGCCGACCCCAGCCAGTGCGCCTGCCCGGTCGACGCCACCGCGGCGACGAGGAACGTCGCGGAGATGATGTAGCCCAGTCCCTCACAGAAGTAGGCCGCCGTCAGCCACCCGAAGCCGCGGCCGGGCCGGGCAGCGGGAACGGCGGGCGCCGCATCGCGGGCGGCCACCCGCGGTTCGCCGGGCAGCGACCACGCCGCGACCGCGAGCACCGCGGCCAACCCCGCGCACACCAGCCACGCCACCCGCCAGTCCGCCTCCCGCCCCAGTGCGAGGATCGCGACCGCCGACAGCACGATCCCGCCGCCGACCCCACCGAACACCCAGCCGACACCGTCACCGCCCGCCCGGACCCGTTGGTGCGCGACCCGGGCGGTGAACACGAACACCGCCGCGCTCGCCGCGCCGGCGACGAAGCGCAGCACCAGCCACGCGAGCTCGGACTCGGTCACCGCCATCGCCGCGATCGTGACGATCAGCGACACCAGCGACACCCGCAGCGACAGCTGGCTCTGCGCGATCCGGTGCACCGCGATCGCGGCGACCGCGCCGGCCAGGTACCCGAGGTAGTTCGCGGTCGCGAGCGTCGCGGCCGCCTCCGGCCCGAGACCGGTCCCGTCCAGCATCAGCGGGAGGATCGGGGTGAACGCGAACCGACCGAGCCCCATCGCCACCGAGAGGGCGAGGAACGCCCGGACCACCACGAACCGATCATCGGTACCCGAGCAACTCACCCGGAACACGCTACGACGCGGCGCAGCGCCCCCGGACGTCGCCTAGGGTTCACGTCATGAGTCCTGGTGTCCCTGCCGTCGACGTCGTCGGGCTGACGAAGACGTTCGGGGCCTCCGTTGCCGTGTCGAACCTGAGCTTCACGGTGCCCGTCGGCTCGATCACCGGCTTCGTCGGCCCGAACGGTGCCGGGAAGACGACCACCCTGCGGATGCTGCTCGGGCTCGTCGCCCCGACGTCCGGGTACGCGACGGTGGCCGGGCTCCCGTTCACTGAGCTGCCGCACCCGGCTCGCACCGTCGGGGTGCTGCTCGACTCGCAGAGCATGCATCCCGCGCGCTCCGGCCTCGCGCACCTACTCGTCTACGCGGCCGCGATCGGGGTTCCCGACGATCGCGCCGGCGAGGTGCTGACCACCGTCGGACTCGGGCCTGCCGCCCGGCAGAAGGTGGACGCCTATTCGCTCGGCATGCGTCAGCGGCTCGCGCTGGCAACCGCCCTGCTCGGGGACCCGCAGATCCTCGTCCTCGACGAACCGGCGAACGGGCTCGACCCCGAGGGCATCGCCTGGCTGCGGCAGTTCCTCCGCGCGTTCGCCGCGACCGGGCGGACGGTGCTGATGTCGAGTCACCTGCTCGGGGAGCTGGAACAGACCGTGGACCGGCTGGTGATCGTTGACCGCGGCAGCCTCGTGTACCAGGGCGGGGTGGACGAGTTGCGGGCCGCGCACAGCGCCCGCGTGCTCGTCGCCGCCTCCGATCCAGCGACGCTCGCCCTCGCGCTCGGGGCCCGGGGCGTCACCGATGCGCAGGTGATGCCGGACGGCAGGCTCGCGGTCCGCGGCGCCGACGAACCGGCGATCGCGGCGGCAGCGGCGGCTGCCGGGGTCCGGATCTTCGGCATCGCGACCGAGCGGGTCGACCTCGAGCAGGTGTTCCTGTCGATGACGTCCGGGCGGTTCGCCGCGCCCGGCGCCGGACCTGCCGCGGCACCGCAACCCGGCCCGTACCCGATGCCATGGGAGGGCCAACGATGAGCGCGCTGGTCACCGCCGAACTCCGCAAGGTGCTGACGCTGCGGTTCTGGTGGGCACTCGCGATCGCCCCGGTCGTGGTCGCCCTCTTCGCCGCGTCCATCTACGCGGCGATGGCGGACGGCCTCGCCTCCTCCTTCGATTCCGACCTGTCCACGGGCGCGGTCTCCGTCGGGCTGGTCGTCGCGATCGCGTGGGCGGTGCTGTTCGCCGGGATCTTCGGGGCGGTCAATGCCGGCACCGAGTTCCGGCACCGGACCCTGACCCCGACGTTCGTCACCACCCGCGGCCGGGACCGGGTGCTCGCCGCGAAGCTGGCGGTGACCGCGCTCGTCGGGCTCGGCTACGCGGTCGCGGTGGAACTGGTTGCCGTCGCGTGCATGGCGGTTTTCGGGGGAGATCGGTTCGCGGTGACCCCGGCGATCCTCGCGATGGTCGCCGCGGGCGCGGTGGCGACCGTGGCATGGTCGCTGATCGGCGCGGGCCTTGGGCTGCTGTTCGCCTCCCCCACGGCCGCCGCAATCACCCTCCTCGCCTGGTATCCGGTCGGCGAACTGGTCACCGCCGCGGTCCTGTCGGGTGTCGGAGCCGGCGGCATCGGCAGGTGGCTGCCCGGCGCGGTCACCTGGTCGACGGTCGTCACCCCGGCGGCGGAGGGCACGGTCCTCGCCGGGTTCGCGCCGTGGCCCGGTGCCGCGAGCATGCTGCTCGTGTGGACGGCCGTCGCCGTTGCCCTCGGCTGGTGGTCCACCCGCAGCCGGGACATCACGTGACCCGCACCGGCTGGATTCGACGACTGACCGCCGAATGCTGGCGGCATCGCGGCCTGACCGTCGGTGCGCTGGCGGTCACGATGATCGCCGCGGTCATCGACATCACCTTCCCACTGCTGACCCGCATCGCGGTCGACGATGCGGCGACCGGCGCCACCGACGTGATCGTCGTGGTCGCGGCCGCGATCGCGGCGCTCGGCGTGGTCCGCTTCGGCTGCCAGTTCGCCCGCCGGATGCTGGCGGGCAGGCTGTCCCTCGACGTCCAGCACGACCTGCGCCTCGGGCTGCTCGGCTCGCTGCAGCGACTCGACGGGGTCGGACAGGACCAGCTGCGCACCGGGCAGGTCGTGTCCCGGTCCATCACCGACCTGCAGCTGGTGCAGGGCCTGCTGGCGATGGTGCCGCTGTCCGCGGGTGCGCTGCTGCAGTTCCTGCTCGCGATCGTCGTGATGGCCTGGCTGTCGCCGCTGCTCACCGTCGTCGCGCTGCTGGTCGTCCCCGCGGTGACGGTGGTGGTGCGCCGCGTCCGGCCGACGCTGTTCGCGGCCACCTGGTCGGCGCAGCAGCGGGCGGCGGACCTGGCGCAGCACGTCGAGGAAACCGTCACCGGGGTCCGCGTCGTGAAGGGCTTCGGTCAGGAAGCCCGGGCGGTCGGCAGGCTTGAGGAGTTGGGGCGCACCCTGTTCGCCGAACGGCTGCGCGCCGCCCGCGTCAACGCCCGGTTCACCCCGACGATGGCGGCGCTGCCCCAGCTGGGCCTGGTCGGGGTGATCGCCCTCGGCGGCGTCCTCGCGATGAACGGCACGATCACGATCGGCACCTTCCTCGCGTTCGCGACCTACGTCGCGACCATGTCCAATGTGACCCGGCTGCTGTCGTCGGTGGTGATCATGGCGCAGATGACCCGGGCCGCCGTCGAACGCGTCTACGAGGTGATCGACACCGAACCCGGCGTCGCGGACCCGCCCCACCCGATCCAGCTGCCCGCCGGTCCGCTCGGGGTCCGGCTGCGCGGTGTCGACTTCGGGTTCGACCGGGATCGGCCGGTGCTCGCCGGGCTCGACCTCGACATCGCGCCCGGCGAGACGGTCGCCGTCGTCGGCCGCGCCGGATCCGGGAAGACGGCACTGTCGCTGCTGCTGCCCCGGTTCTACGCCCCCGAGGCAGGCTCCGTCGCGCTGACCGTCGACGGTCACCGCTACGACCTGTCGGCGCTGCGGGCAGACCAGCTCCGCGAGGCCGTCGGGTTGGTGTTCGACGAGCCGTTCCTGTTCTCGGACACCATCTCCGCGAACATCGCGCTCGGGCGCCCCGAGGCGAGCGCCGAGGAGATCCGTGCCGCGGCGACGATGGCCAGGGCCGACGAGTTCATCGAGGCACTCACCGACGGCTACGACACCGTCGTCGGTGAACGCGGGTTGACGCTGTCCGGTGGGCAACGTCAGCGGGTCGCGCTGGCCAGGGCGTTGCTGGTGGATCCGCGCCTGCTGATTCTCGACGACGCCACGTCCGCGGTCGACGCGGCGACGGAGGCGACGATCTTCGACGCCCTCCGGGAACGCACGGACCGCACCACCCTGATCCTCGCGCACCGGCGGTCGACGCTGTCCCTCGCCGACCGGGTGGCCGTCCTCGACGGCGGCCGGATCATCGACCACGGCACCGTCGCCGACCTCGACGCCCGCTGCCCGCTGTTCCGGGACCTGCTCGCCGACCCCGACGGCGAGCCCGACCCGGCCGACATCGACACCCCCGGCCCGGCTGCGGAGCCGGCGGACGATCGGCTGTGGCCCGAGGCGGTTTCCGGGTCGGCGTCCGATGCCGCGGCCCCCGACGCCGCCCGGGCGACGGCAGGCGGACCCGGCGGGGGCCCGATGGCCGGGGCGATGGGCGAGATGGCGGCCACCCCGGCACTGCTGGCGGCGGTCGCCGCGCTGCCGCCCGCCACCGACTCCCCCGGCGCCGACGACGAGGACCTGCGCCGACCCGATCCCGGCTTCCGGCTGGCGACCCTCCTGCGGCCGGTGCGCTGGATCCTCGCCGCGGTGGTGCTGTGCCTAGCCGCCGACTCGCTGGTCGGTGTCCTGCTCCCGTCGGTGGTGCGGTTCGCGATCGACCACGGCGTCACCCCCGACAGCCCGTCCGCACTGTGGTGGGCGACCGCGGCCGGGGTCGCGCTGGTCGCCGCCGACTGGGCGGTCGTCGCCGTGATGACCGTGATCACCGCGCGGGCGGGCGAGAAGGTGCTCTACGGCCTTCGGGTCCGCAGCTACGCCCACCTGCAGCGGCTCGGGCTCGACTACTACGAGCGGGAACTGTCCGGCCGGATCATGACGCGGATGACCACCGACGTCGACGCGCTCTCGTCGTTCCTCCAGACCGGCCTGTCCACCGCGGTGGTCAGCGTGCTCACCGTGGTCGGCATCTCGGTGGCGCTCCTGGTCACGGACCCGACGCTGGCGCTGGTCGCGCTCGCCGCCGTCCCACCGCTCCTGGTCGCCACGCTGGTCTTCCGGAGGGTGTCGTCGGCGGCGTACACGGTGTCCCGGGAGCGGATCTCACTGGTCAACGCGGACTTCCAGGAGAACGTGACCGGGCTGCGCGCCGCGCAGGCGTACCGGCGGGAGGACGTCGCGGCGCGCCGCTTCGCCGAACGCGCGGACAGCTACCGGCGGGCGCGGATGCGGTCGCAGACGGCGCTCTCCGTGTACTTCCCCCTGATCACCCTGCTGGCCGACCTGGCGCTGGCGGCGGTCGTGCTGATCGGGGCGATGCGGATCGCGGACGGCGCGACGACGTCCGGCGTGCTCGTCGCGTTCGTGCTGTACCTGGGTCTGCTGTTCGGCCCGATCCAGCAGCTGTCCCAGGTCTTCGACGGGTACCAGCAGGCGCAGGTCGGACTGCGCCGGATCGGTGACCTGATGCGCACCCCCAGCTCCATCGAAACCGCGGCGGCGGCCGAATCGACCCCGATCATGGGGCACCTCGGGGGTTCGGTTGATTTCGACACTGTGACGTTCCGGTATCGAGGTGCGGACACCGACGCGCTGCACGGTGTGAGGTTGCGGTTCGCGCCGGGCACGACCGTCGCGCTCGTCGGCCGCACCGGCGCAGGCAAGTCGACGGTGGTCAAGCTGCTCGCCCGGTTCTACGACCCGACCGACGGCACGGTCCGCGTCGACGGCGTCGACCTGCGCCGCTACCCGCTGCACGAGTACCGCGGCCGCCTCGGCGTCGTCCCCCAGGAGGCGCACCTGTTCTCCGGGGACGTCGCCTCGAACATCGCGTACGGCAAGCCCGAGGCCACCCGCGAGCAGATCACCGCGGCCGCCCGCGCGGTCGGCGCGCTCGACACGATCGCCGCACTGCCGGACGGCATGCACACCCCGATCGGGGAACGGGGGCAGGGACTGTCCGCGGGTCAGCGTCAACTCGTCGCGCTGGCGCGGGCCGAACTCGTCGACCCAGACCTGCTGCTGCTGGACGAGGCGACCGCGACACTGGATCCCGCCACCGAGCGCATCGTTCTCGAGGCAAGTGGACGCCTGACCCGGGAGCGCACCTCGATCGTCGTCGCGCACCGCCTTGCGACCGCGGCGCGCGCCGATCTGGTGGTGGTGATCGACGGCGGCCGCGTCGTCGAGGTCGGTGAGCACGCCACGCTGCGGCACGCGGGCGGACCGTACGAGGACCTGTGGAATGCGGCCCGACATCAGGTGGGGAATAATCTGGCCGCCGAGACTGTCCTCGATTGAGAGAGCTGATCGCCGCCGCGTGACCCAGCTCACTCGGCACGCGCCCGGTGCGCGTTCGCCGCCAGAGGGGACTAGCCTCCCATGTACACGCGCCGATTTCGGGGACCAAGAGAGAAACGAGGCGAACACCTGCCGTGAGCAGCAGTTCTACGTCACAATTCGGACAGAACCAGTGGCTTGTCGACGAGATGTACCAGCGCTTCCAGGATGATCCCTCATCCGTGGACGCGAGCTGGCACGAGTTCCTCACCGACTACAAGCCGGACGCGCCGGGTGCGAACGGGCAGATCCCCGCGACCACTCCCGCCGCGACTCCTCCCTCCTCCTCCAACGGCACCGCCACCAACGGCGCCGCCACTCTCCCGCCCCCGCCCGCTCCGGCACCGCCCGCTCCGGCGCCGGCCGCTCCGAAGCCGGCCGCACCGAGTGCCCCGAGCGCTGCTGCTCCCGCGCCGAAGCCGAAGCCCGCCCCCGCCCCGAAGCCGGCGGCCGCAGCGACTCCGGCCGCCGCGCCCGAGTCGAAGGTCCTGCGCGGCGCCGCCGCCACCGTCGCCAGGAACATGTCCGCCTCGCTGCAGATCCCGACCGCCACCAGCGTGCGCGCCATCCCCGCGAAGCTGATGTTCGACAACCGGATCGTGATCAACAACCATCTCGCCCGCACCCGCGGCGGGAAGGTGTCGTTCACCCACCTGCTCGGCTACGCGATCGTGCAGGCGGTCAACTCGTTCCCGAACATGAACCGGCACTTCGCCGAGGTCGACGGCAAGCCGAACGTCGTCACCCCGACAAGCACGAACCTCGGCCTCGCGATCGACCTGCCCGGCAAGGACGGCAGCCGTTCGCTCGTCGTCGCCGCCATCAAGGGCACCGACACGATGAACTTCGTGCAGTTCTACAGCGCGTACGAGGACATCGTCCGCCGCGCCCGCGACGGCAAGCTCACCGCCGAGGACTTCTCCGGCGTGACGATCTCGCTGACCAACCCGGGCGGCATTGGCACCGTGCACTCGGTGCCGCGCCTGATGCAGGGCCAGGGCGCGATCATCGGTGCTGGCGCGATGGAGTACCCGGCCGAGTTTCAGGGCTCGAGCGCCGAGAAGATCGCCGAGATGGGCGTCGGCAAGCTGATGACCCTGACCTCCACCTACGATCACCGGATCATCCAGGGCGCCGAGTCCGGCGACTTCTTGCGCACGATCCACAACCTGCTGATCAGCGACGAGTTCTACGACGAGATCTTCCACTCGCTGCACATCCCGTACGAGCCGGTCCGCTGGCGTCAGGATGTGTCGGCGGGCGCCGTCGACAAGAGCACCCGGGTGCTTGAACTGATCGCCGCCTACCGGCACCGCGGCCACCTGATGGCCGACACCGACCCGCTGCAGTTCGTGAAGGACAAGTTCCGCAGCCACCCCGACCTCGACGTCACCACCCACGACCTGACGCTGTGGGACCTCGACCGCGAGTTCACCGTCGGCGGCTTCAACGGCAAGGACCGGATGAAGCTGCGCGACGTCCTGTCCATCCTGCGGGACGCGTACTGCAGGCACATCGGCGTCGAGTACACCCACATGCTCGACCCCGAGCAGACCCGGTGGCTGCAGGAGCGGGTCGAGGGCCCGCACCACAAGCCGACCGTCGCCCAGCAGAAGTACATCCTGAGCAAGCTCAACGCCGCCGAGGCGTTCGAGACGTTCCTGCAGACCAAGTACGTCGGGCAGAAGCGGTTCTCCCTCGAGGGTGCCGAGTCGGTCATCCCGATGATGGACGCCGTCATCGACCAGTCCGCCGAGCACGGCCTCGACGAGGTTGTCATCGGCATGCCGCACCGCGGCCGCCTGAACGTGCTCGCGAACATCGTCGGCAAGCCCTACTCGAAGATCTTCACCGAGTTCGAGGGCAACATGAACCCGGCGGCCGCGCACGGCTCCGGTGACGTGAAGTACCACCTCGGCGCCGAGGGCCAGTACATCCAGATGTTCGGCGACAACGACATCAAGGTCTCCCTCACCGCGAACCCGTCGCACCTCGAGGCCGTCGACCCGGTGCTCGAGGGCCTGGTCCGCGCCAAGCAGGACATCCTCGACAAGGGCCAGGAGGGCTTCACCGTCCTGCCGCTGATGCTGCACGGCGACGCCGCGTTCGCCGGTCAGGGTGTCGTCGCGGAGACGCTGAACCTGTCGCTGCTGCGCGGCTACCGCACCGGCGGCACCGTGCACATCGTCGTCAACAACCAGGTCGGCTTCACCACCGCGCCCGAGCACTCGCGTTCGTCCGAGTACTGCACGGACGTGGCGAAGATGATCGCCGCCCCGGTGTTCCACGTGAACGGTGACGACCCGGAGGCCTGCGTCTGGGTGGCGCAGCTCGCCGTGGACTTCCGCGAGAAGTTCCAGAAGGACGTCGTCATCGACATGATCTGCTACCGCCGCCGCGGCCACAACGAGGGCGACGACCCGTCGATGACGCAGCCGGCGATGTACGACCTGATCGACACCAAGCGCTCCGTCCGCAAGAGCTACACCGAGGCCCTGATCGGTCGCGGCGACATCTCGCTGAAGGAGGCCGAGGACGCCCTCCGCGACTACCAGGGTCAGCTGGAGCGGGTGTTCAACGAGGTCCGCGAGCTGGAGAAGTTCAAGCCGGAACCGTCGGAGTCGGTCGAGCTGGACCAGACCCCGCCCGCCCGCCTGCAGACCTCGGTCGACGCGGCGACCCTCGCCCGGATCGGTGACGCGTTCCTCAACGTCCCCGACGGCTTCACCGTGCACCCGCGCGTGAAGCCGGTGATCGAGAAGCGGCACGAGATGTCCCGCGAGGGCAAGATCGACTGGGCATTCGCGGAGCTGCTCGCGTTCGGTTCACTGGTCGAGCAGGGCGCCCTGGTGCGGTTGGCCGGACAGGACTCCCGCCGCGGCACGTTCACCCAGCGGCATTCGGTGCTGATCGACCGGAAGAGCGGCGACGAGTACAACCCGATCGCCAGGATCGCCGCGGACGCCGACAACGGCGGCAAGTACATGGTCTACGACTCGGCGTTGACCGAGTTCGCGGGCCTCGGCTTCGAGTACGGCTACTCGGTCGGCAACCCCGACGCCCTCGTGCTGTGGGAGGCGCAGTTCGGCGACTTCGTCAACGGCGCGCAGACCATCATCGACGAGTTCATCTCGTCCGGTGAGGCCAAGTGGGGTCAGCTGTCCGATGTCGTGCTGCTGCTGCCGCACGGCCACGAGGGTCAGGGCCCGGACCACACCTCCGGCCGGATCGAGCGCTTCCTGCAGCTGTGCGCGGAGGGGTCGATGACGGTCGCGGTGCCGTCCACCCCCGCGTCGTACTTCCACCTGCTGCGGCGGCACCACCTCGACGGCATCCGCCGCCCGCTGGTGGTGTTCACCCCGAAGTCGATGCTCCGCAACAAGGCCGCGGTCTCCGAGCTCGAGGACTTCACCACCGGCAAGTTCCGCTCGGTGTTCGAGGAGCCCGGCTACGAGACCGGCGACGGCAACCGCGACAAGGTGACCCGGGTGCTGCTGGTCAGCGGCAAGCTGTACTGGGAGCTGCTGGCGCGCAAGCAGAAGGAGGGCCGCGAGGACGTCGCGATCGTCCGGATCGAGCAGCTCTACCCGCTGCCGAGCCGCCGCCTGCGCGAAACGCTGGACCGCTACCCGAACGCCACCGAGTTCCGCTGGGTCCAGGAGGAGCCGGCGAACCAGGGCGCGTGGCCGCTGTTCGGCCTTGCGCTGCCGGAGCTGCTGCCGGAGAAGCTGGCGGGCATCAAGCGCATCTCGCGGCGCGCCATGTCGGCCCCGTCGTCGGGTTCGAGCAAGGTGCACGCCGTCGAGCAGCAGGAGATCATCGACGAGGCGTTCCGCTGAGCCGGTGACCGCCTGACGGTCCTGACACGAAGCCGGGTCGAGTTCATCCACCGGGATGGGCTCGGCCCGGCTTCGTGCGCTCCGCGCCCGTGCGCGATTCTCACCCCAACTGGGGTACGGATCACTCACGGCCGCGGAGCGGAGCCTCCGAGGAGGGCGGCCGCGCCTGCGCCGAGGGCGACGGCGGGCAGGGCGGTGACGAGCAGCGCGATCAGCTCGTCGCGGGAGATCTGTTGCTCGCGAAGCCAACTGATGGCCGCCTCCTCCACGAAGGCGATCCACCCACGAACGGCGAGGGCGATGCGGGCGTCCGGCTCGATGCCGAGCCGAGGCAGCTGCGTCACGATCCGGTCGGCCATCGCCGCGCGGGTGCGTTCGAATTCGTCGCACATCTGCGGGTCGCCGCTTGCGCTGCCGCGCAGCAGCGACACATAGGTGTTGCGGTTCTCGGACACGTAGTCGACGTACGCGGCGACGGAGCCGTGCAGCATCGCCATCGGGTCGAGCGCCGGATCGGGCTCGGTGTGCGCGAGCATGTCGGCGCCCGCGTGCCGGACGATCGCCAAATGAAAGTCGTGCTTGGACGCGAAATAGTGGAACAGCAGCCCGCGCGACACCCCGGCCCGGTCCGCGATGTCCTCGACGGACACCTGCTCGAGGGGCCGTTCGGCGAGCATCCGGGCGCCGAGATCGATCAGTTGCGCGCGCCGCTCGTCCGGACTCATCCGGGTGCGTTTGACCGGCTCCATGACCCCACACCTTACTGAATCGAAGTCAACAACCTATTGACCGAGAGTTAGTAGACCCATATCCTGCATTACATGAGTCTTCCAGTTACAGGTACTGCGGTGCCGTCCGGGGCCACCGCGCGCGAGATCGACACGCTGATCATCGGCAGCGGATTCGCCGGGCTCGGCGCCGCCGTGAAGCTGAGCCAGGAGGGAAAGACCAACTTCCTCGTCCTCGAACGAGGCTCCGACGTCGGCGGCACCTGGCGGGACAACACCTACCCCGGCGCCGCCTGCGACGTGCCCTCCCACCTGTACTCCTACTCGTTCGCGCTGAACCCGGACTGGACGCGCTCGTTCTCCACCCAACCCGAGATCCAGCGCTACATCGAGGCCGTGTCCCGCAAGTACCGGGTCCTCGACCGGCACGTCTTCAACTGCGACGTGCGGACCGCGCACTGGAACGCCGACCGCGCGCGCTGGGTGGTCGAGACCTCGCAGGGGACGTTCGTCGCGAAGATCGTCGTGTCCGCGGTCGGCGCGCTCTGCGAGCCGTCCCTGCCGAACATCAAGGGCATCGAGGGCTTCGAGGGCGAGATCTTCCACTCCGCGCAGTGGAACCACGACGTCGACCTCACCGGCAAGCGCGTCGCCGTGATCGGCACCGGTGCCTCGGCGATCCAGATCGTGCCCCAACTGGCCGCGCGGACCGCCCAACTCGACGTCTATCAGCGCACCGCTCCGTGGATCCTGCCGCGCGCCGACCGTCAGTACACCCGCGTGGAGAAGCTCGCGTTCAAGTACCTGCCCGGTTTCCAGAAGCTGTCCCGGCTCGGCATCTACCTGATGCGCGAGTCCCAGGTGGTCGGGCTCGCGAAGGCTCCAGCCTTCATGCGGCCGCTGCAGATCGCCGCGCAGCTCCACCTGCGCAGGCAGATCGCGGATCCGGTGCTGCGCAAGAAGGTCACCCCGAACTTCCGGATCGGGTGCAAGCGCATGCTGATCTCCAACAACTACTACCCCGCGCTGGCGCGGCCGACCACCGAGCTGGTCACCGACGGCATCGCCGAGGTCACCGCGACCGGCGTCGTCGACAGCACCGGACGCCGCCGCGACGTGGACGCGATCGTGGTCGCCACCGGATTCCATGTCACCGACTCGCCGACCTTCGCCGGCATCTTCGGCCGCGACGGCCGCAGTCTTGCCGAGGTGTTCGAGGAGCAGGGTCAGCAGGGCTACAAGGGGTCCGCCATCGCGAACTACCCCAACATGTTCTTCCTGGTCGGTCCCAACACCGGCCTCGGGCACACCTCGATGGTCTACATGATCGAGTCGCAGCTGAACTACGTCGTCGACGCGATCAACGTGATCGAGCGCAACGAGATCGGCACCGTCGAGGTACGCAAGGACGCGCAGGACGACTACAACCGCGACGTCCAGCGCAAGCTGAGCCACAGCGTGTGGAACAACGGCGGGTGCGCCAGCTGGTACCTCGACAAGCACGGCAACAACACCACCCTGTGGCCCGGCTTCACCTTCGAGTTCCGCAACCAGACCAAGCATTTCGATCTCGACGCCTACGACAGCGTCAACATCGCCGACCTGCCGACGGCGCAGGCGACCACCCCCGACAGCAACGACGAGAAGGTGACGGTTCAGTGAGCGAATTCGCAGGCAAGGTCGTTGTCATCACCGGTGCCGGATCCGGGATCGGCAGGGCACTCGCGCTGAACCTGGCACGACAGGGCGCGAAACTGGCGCTCTCCGACCAGAACAGCGTCGGGTTGGCGGAGACCGCCGACCTGGCACGGGGACTGGGAGCCGAGGTCAAGGCGGACCACCTCGATGTCACGCAGCGGGAAGCGGTCGCCGAGTACGCGGACGCCGTCGCGGCCCACTTCGGCACCGTCAACCAGGTGTACAACAACGCGGGCATCGCGTATCACGGGACGTTCGAGCGGTCCGAGTTCAAGGACATCGAGCGGATCATGGACGTCGACTTCTGGGGGGTCGTCAACGGAACCAAGGCGTTCCTGCCGCACCTGATCGCGTCCGGGGACGGGCACGTGGTCAACGTCTCGAGCCTGTTCGGCCTGCTGTCGATGCCCGGCCAGAGTGCATACAACGCGGCGAAGTTCGCGGTCCGCGGGTTCACCGAGTCGCTGCGCCAGGAGATGCTGATCGCCAAGCATCCGGTCAAGGTCACCTGCGTCCATCCGGGTGGCATCAAGACCGCGATCGCGCGCAACGCCACCGCGGGCCCCGACGAGGACCTCGCCTCGTTCTCCGAGTTCTTCGACAAGAAGCTGGCCCGCACGACGCCGGAGTCCGCCGCGGCAACCATCGTCAACGGGGTCCGCAAGGGCAGGGCCCGGGTCCTGATCGGTGCCGATGCGAAGCTCCTCGACGCCTGGGTCCGCCTGGTCGGCTCGAGCTACCAACGGATCGTCGCGGAGGTCGCGGGCCGCGTCATGCCGAAGCCGAAGGCGAAGTAGCCCGGTGCCGTACCTGCCGCGGCCGCTGGTTGCCGCCAACCTGGGGCTGTTCTATCGGGTCGCGCTGCACCGGTCGTTGCCCGCGCCGGTGGCCCGCCGGGTGCTCGACGCGGGCGCCGTCGTGCAGCGCCTCCCGCGGGACACCGTCGTCCGCCGGGTCACCCTGGCGGGTCGACCCGCCGAGTGCGTCACGGTCGGGGCCACCGAGCGCCGCACCGCGGTCCTGTACCTGCACGGCGGCGGGTACACGCTCGGGTCACTCACCACCCACCGCTCGGTCGCGGCGCACCTGGCACGGGAGACCGGGGCAGCGGTGTACGTCCTGGACTACCGGCTGGCACCCGAACACCGGTATCCGGCGGCGTTGGACGATGCGGTCGCCGCATACATCGAGCTGATCGGCGAGTACGGATTCACTCCGGATCAGCTTGCGGTCGCGGGTGATTCGGCGGGCGGCGGGCTCGCCGTTGGCACCGCCCGCCGGCTGATCGACCGGTACAGCGTCCGGCCGGCCGCCCTCGCCCTGATCGCACCGTGGGTCGATCCGGGCGCAAGGGACGCCCCGTTCGACCGCGACCTGGTGGTCAACACCGATTGGTCCTTCCGTGCGGCCGACGCCTACCTCGGCGGCGGCGACCCCGCCGACCCCGGCTTCGCGCCGCTCCGCGGCGACCTGACCGGGCTGCCGCCGACGGTCGTGCACATCGGCACCAGCGAGGTGCTGTACCCGCAGGCGGTCGAGTTGACCGACCGGCTGCGGGCCGCGGGCGTCAGCGTCGAGTACCGCGAGTACCCGACCCTCTGGCACGTCGCGCACCTGCAGGCGTCGCTGGTCCGGGACGCCGACGACGCGGTCCGCGACCTCGGCGCGTTCCTGCGCGCGGCGCTGGCCCGCACCCCCGCCTGAACGGGCCGGGGCGCGGCCCCTACCGCCGCCGCCTACGCAGCACAACCCAGCCGAGCGCGAGGCCGCCCAGCGCCACCGCCGCGGCCGCGGCCGCAATCCCGATCGCCACGGTCGACGAACCCGACGCCGGGGCGTGCTCGGCGGCGGGGGCGGCACCCTGCTCCGCCGCTGCGGTGACCGGCACCGCGGCGGTGTCCGGCACCGGCCGCTCGCCGAAGATCCCGGCGGGCACGCCCGTCGCGTAGCCGGGGCCATCCTCCGGTTCACCGGTGACCGTCAGGTCCAGCCGGATCGGCACCGGCACCCCGGCGCCCGCCACCGATGTCGCCCCCACCTTGACCGCGATGTAGTACCAGCCCGGCACCGCGGTCGTGCGGACGGCGAGGTCGTCGGAACCCCGGTTCTGGTATCGGACCGCGGTGCTGGCCAGCGCCGTGTCGCCGGACGGCAGCACCTGGTCCGAACCGGTGTAGGACCCGAAGTCCGACACCATCTCCTCGCGGCTCGGCGAGTAGAGGGTGCTGCGCGCGAGCGAGACGTCCTCGACCGCGGTGCTGCCGTTGCCCGCGAGGTGCACGCGGTAGGCCAGGCCCTGCCCCCAGTCCAGCGCAACGCGGTAGTAGACGATCTCACCGCGCCGAACGGTGTCGGTGTACCGGCCGCTGCCCGCGAGTTCGGTCGCGACGTTGAAGGACCCGCCGCCGACCGTGGGGGTGCCCGAGCCGCTCGGCTCGACGAAGGCGGTCGGGGTCGTCGCCCCCGCCGGGCCCGGGTCGGTGGCCGCGGGCTCGATCCCGACCAGCAACTCGACCGGGATCCGGTCCGGCACCCCGTCGGACACCGTGCTCCAGGTGGTCGCGACGTAGTAGCGCCCGCCGCCGCGGCACCGGTCCGCACCGGCGTTGTCGCCGGTCGGCTTCTCGCTCGCGCCGTCGAACGCGGCGGCCACCGTCAGCGCGGCGCCGCCACTCGTGTCCGTCACCTGTTCGAACTCGAACTCGTTGCAGTCCTGGCCGTCCCTGCCATACACCCGCAGTTGCAGGACGTTGTTGTCCCGGTTCGGCTGCACCCGCCGCTGCGGTGCCGCCGGGAACGACACCGTTGCGGAGAAGTACGCGGTGGCGCCGTCCGGGACGTCCACCGCGTAGTAGCGTTCCTGTTTCTGGCCGATCGTGTCCAGGTGCTGGCCCGGCGTCAGCACCGGGGCCGCCTGGTGCCCGGGTGTGCCGGTGACCGGCGTCCCCGCCGCCTCGTAGTTGCGCAGCGCCGCCGCGGTGACCCGCGGCAGGGTCCGCGCCAGCGCCGCACCATCCGCCGCATCGGTGTAGGTCCCCCCGGTCGCCTGCGCCATGCAGGTCAGCTGCGCCCGTGCCGTCTCGTCCACCGCGAACCCGATCGCGTGCATCACCAGGTCGACGCCCTGAGACTTCAGTTCCCGGGCCACCTCACACGGTTCCGGTGGCGCGCAGGTGTCGTCGCCGTCGGAGACCAACACGATCGACCGCGGTCCCGAGTCCGGCAGCGCCTGCGCGGCAGCACGCAACGCCGTGCCCATTGGCGTCCAGCCGCTGGCGGTGATGCCGTCGACCGCGTCGTTGAGGGCCGCTCGGTCCAGCGGGTCCGGCCGCTGCACCACCCGAACGTCGCGGCAGCCCGCGACCTTCTCCGACTCCCCGTTGCCGGTGCCGGTGCCGTACACGGCGAGCCCGACCCGCGACGCCGCTGGCGCCGTGTCGACGAAGGCGTGCACGGCGTTCTTCGCGGCATCCATCATCGTGCCCGCCTGGTCGGGACGCTGCATGGACCCGGACGCGTCCAGAATCAGCATCGTCGGCGCGTAGCTGGCGGCGTCCCCCGCCCCCTGCGCCGCGGCGGGCGTCGCGACGATCGTGGCCCCGATCAGCCCGACCGCCAACCCCACCGCCAGTGTCCTCAGTCGCTGGGCTGTCCCCGGCATCGTTCCCCCACCCGTCCGTCCGCGTTGGCCGTTAGGGGGTCGACCCTACAGACCCGGCACGCCCGAATTCGACGGCCGGAAGCTGGCTAATCGCCAGCGTCACCGTGCGGCAAGCCAGTTCGCTGCCGCCTGGTCCGCGGTCAGGTCTCCCCGACCGACCGTCTCGCTCATCTCCGCCAGGTCGGCCGTCGTCAACTCACCGGCAACGACGTTGAGCGCCTTGACCTGCGCGCCCGTCAGTACGCCGGATCGCATCAGTGGGACGACGGCCATCGCGGGGAGGTTGCTGCCCTCCTCGCCCGCGTCACCCGCACCCGGCCGCTCAGCCATCCCCGGATCGGACACCGAAAGACCCTGCGGTAGTGAACGATTCAGTTCCTCGAACACCTCGTCCGGCTCGATCTCGGTGGCGCCGGGGTGCAGGCGGAGCAGCAGTGCACCGGTGTACTCGGGCACCAGGGTCACCTCCCCGGAATCCAGCAACGTCAGGTCCTGCCCCTCGACGAGCCCGGTCCTGGTGTCGACGGGCGACCCGGTGCCCCGCAGCACCCCCGCGTAGATCTCGGCGAGCACCGCGCGATCCGCGGATCCACCGGAACCGACGGTGAGCGCGGCCGGGGCCGGATCGGCGGTGAGGGTGCTCGGCGCGCACCCGGTCAGCATCGCCGTCGCCGCCGCAGCAACGGCCGCCACCGTCCGCAAGGTCATCGTCCGCCACACTCCTGAGAAGTCACCACACCCGTGCCGCCACATCTTCTCACCCCAGCGGGCGCTCGCCGGCCCGGCGGCGGGCCCGGACCCGAACCCCGCTCCGCGAATCGGGTGTCCGACTCCCCCGATAGGCTCCGGGACCGATGACAACGACAGCCGACGGCGGCAGCCGTCTCTTCCAGGTACATCTCGGTGGGATCATCGAGTTGCTCAGCGCGAGTATCTACACCGGCCCGCAGGTCTTTCTGCGTGAGTTGCTGCAGAACGGATGCGACGCGATCGCCGCCCGCCGCGAACGCGAACCCGGTCACCAGGGCACGATCCGGGTCCTGCCCGGCACCGACACCGACCCGGTGTTCGCGGTCGAGGACGACGGGATCGGGTTGACCGCCGACGAGGTCGGCGAACTACTCGCCACCGTCGGCCGCAGCTCCAAGCGGGACGTCCTCGACCTGCCGCGGACGGACCGTCTGGGGCAGTTCGGGATCGGGCTGCTCAGCTGCTTCATGGTCAGCGACCAGATCCGGGTCCGGTCCCGCTCCGCGGTCGGCGGCGGCGCCGTCGAGTGGGTCGGCCGCGCCGACGGCACGTTCACCGTCACCACGCTCGCCGAGGACCTGCCGGTCGGGACCCGGGTGGAGTTGGTGCCGCGCCAGGACGCCGCCGAGTTGGTCTCCGCCGGCGGCGCCCACGACCTGGCCGACCGGTTCGGACGGCACCTGCCGGTGCGGGTCACGGTCGCCGGGCAGACCGTCACCCGGCCAGCCCCGTTCCTCGAGACCGGCGTGCCCGCGTCACCCGAGCTGCGCGCGCTCGGCCGCGAGGTCGTTGGCGCCGAACCGTTCGACACGATCGCATTGCACGTGCCCGCCACCGGAACCCGCGGCACCGCGTTCGTGCTGCCGTTCCCGCTCTCCCCCGGTCAACGCCAGTCCAGCCGGGTATACCTGGGCGGCATGCTGCTCTCCGATCGGATGGACGATCTGCTGCCCGAGTGGGCGTTCTTCGTCCGCACCGTGGTGAACACCACCGGCCTGACCCCGACCGCGTCCCGAGAATCCCTGATCGAGGACGGTGCGCTCGAGCAGACCCGAACCGAACTCGGAGCGGCGGTGCGCCGCTGGGTGATCGGGCTGGCGGCGCGGGCACCGCACCGGCTGGCCGGGTTCCTCGCGGTGCACCATCTGGCGCTGCGGGCCCTGGTCCTGCACGACGACGAGCTGGCCCGGTTCATCGTCCCGCACCTGCCCGTCGAGACGACCGACGGCCCAACCACCTTCGGGGAGGCGGCCACCCGCGGGGTGGTGCGCTACACCAGGACGGTCGACGAGTTCCGACAGCTCGCCGGGATCGCCCGCCCCGGCGCCCCGATCGTCAACGGCGGCTATGTCTACGACGCGGACATCGCCGCCCGGTTGCCGGAGTTCGTGCCCGGAGCCGAGGTCGAGGTGGTCACCGTCGCCGACGAGATCGACCAGTTGGACCTGCCGCAGGCGGCCGACCGGGCGCGCACCCGTGCGCTGACCGAGCGGGCGGACCGCGCGCTGACCGATCTCGGTGCGGCCGCGGCGGTCCGGGCGTTCGCCCCCGACACGGTGCCCGCGCTGTACGTGGCCGACGAGGCCGTGTTGCGCAGGCTGCGGCGCGAGCAGTCGAGCGAGGCGGGCGGGTTCTGGGCCGATGTCCTCGGCCGGGTGGACGCCGCCGAGGCAGCGGCCGGCGTGGACACCGCGGGCCGACTCGTCCTGAACTGGCACAACCGGTTGGTCCGCACCCTTGCCAGCGTCGACGATGACGCCGTGCTGTCCCGGACCGTCCGGATCCTGTACGTGCAATCCCTGCTCGCCGGGCATCGGCCGCTGAGTGCGGCCGATCGCGCGGCGCTGACCGACGCGATGACCGACATCGTGCACCTGTCGGTTGGGCTGCCGAGCCTGCCGACCATCGACGCTCCCGAGATGACCGAGAAGGACGACCATGCCGAGTGAGACCCCCGTCGATCTGAACGAGTTGATCTCCGAGATCGACTGCACCCCATACGGACCGGCCGAACGGGAGCTGATCGAGCGTGCGATCACCGTCGCCGACGAGGCCGGCGAGGAAGAGACCGCGTACCGGGTGCGGATGCGGCTGGTGCAGTCCTCGTCGATGACCGGGGACACCGAGGCACTGCTCGCGGCCTTCGCCTGGTGCGTTGGCCGCAACGCCGCGGACCCGGCCCGGTTCCCGAACGAGGTCGACGACTACGACCTGTTGTGGTTCCACAAGTGGATCGCCGACTCGCTCGGCTCGAATCCGATGTTCCCCCAGGCCACGATCGCCGAGTCCATCGAACGGATGGAGACCGCGTACCGGCAGGCGGGCGTCGGCCTGTCCGGGGTGGTGCAGACCCGCTTCTCGGAGGCGTTCCTCGCCGGACGGTTCGGGGAGGCGCGGCGGTACCTCGACGAGTTGGCGCGGACCCCCCGCGACGACTACAGCCACTGCGACGCCTGTGTCCGCTCGGAGGAGGCCACCTTCCGGATCCTCACCGGTGAGCCCGCGACCGGGCTGGACCTGATCGAGGAGATGCTCGAGCAGGGGTACGAGTGCGGCGAGGAACCGGAACGGGCCATCTCGCACACGCTGGTGCCGCTGCTGGAGGCGGGCCGGTTCGACGAGGCCGAGCGGATGCACCTGCGCGGGTACCGGCTCGCGCGCGGCAACGCCGACAACATTGCGATGATCGCGCGGCACCTGGTCTTCCTGTCGGTCACCGGCAACGCGCACCGCGCCATCGAGATGCTCGAGCGGCACCTCGGCTGGCTGGCGCACGACCGGCTCAACGCGGCCGGGCATCTCGAGGCGCTCACCGCCTTCGCGGTGACCTGTTCGGCAGCGGGGCGGGCCGGGCTCGGCGACGAGCGGGTGCGCGGATCCGATGCCGCTCCGCTGGTCCCGTTCCTCGGACCCAACGACGGACGGTGGACGGTCGACGAGCTGGGGCAGGCGTGCCTGCGGGCCGCGGACGAGTTGGCGGCCCGCTTCGACGAGCGCAACGGCACCAGCCACCGCAGCGAGACCCTTGCCGCCACCGTCGCGCTGGTGGACCGGGGCTGGGACCTGCCGATCGGCCGCGCGCACGTCGTCGCGGCCCCGGCGGTGGTCGACCCGGCGGGGTTCGTCGACGACGTCACGGCGGCGGCGTTCGTCGACGACGTCGCGGCGGCGGGCGACGCGATCGCGCGGGTCGAAGCGCTGCAGAACTCGGAGGAGGGCACCGAGGACGCCCTTGCCTGGCTGGACACCGAGTCGGCCGCCGCCCTGACACCGGGCCGACGCACGGTGCTCGCGCGCCTGCGCGGCCAGGTACTGGCCAGTCGCGGCCGTTTCGAGGAGGCATTGACGGCCGTCGACGGTGCGCTCGAACTGTCGGTGGCGCACCGCGCGAGGGCCACCACCGCGACCCTGGCCGCACTGGGTTCGCACATCGCCGCCGATCTCGGCGCCGCGGAGGACGCGGTCGCCCGGATGCGGCTGGCGAAGCGGGAGTCGGAACTCGCGGGCCTGGGATCGCTCGGTCCCGCCTACCACCTCGGGGTGCTGCTGGTGCGGGCCGGGCACCCGGACGAGGCGGCCGACGAACTGAGCCGGCTGGCCGAACTCGAGGAAGAGCAGGGGACCGCGCCCGGGTCGCTCGGGCACACCCTGCTGTGGCTGGGCCGGGCGCGCAGGGACGCGGGTGACCCGCAGGGCGCCCTCGCGGCGTGGCACCGGTGCCGTGAGCTGGCGAGGTCCTGCGGGGACCACGTCGTTGCGGCGACGGCGGGCACGGACCTCGGGGCGATGCTGGCGCAGTTCGAGGACGAGGGCGCCCTCGAGGTTCTCGACGAGGCCGTCGCGGACGCCCGCCTTGCCGAGGGCCGGGCCGATCTGCTCACCGAATCGCTGCACCTGCGCGGCCGGGCGCGGTGCGGGTTCGACGACGACGGCGGTCTCGCGGATCTGCGTGAGGCGGCGGGGCTGGCCGAGGGGTGGACCCGCGCCGACATCGAGGATTCGACGGCGCGGGCTCTTGCGCAGCTGGGCCGAATCGACGAGGCGGCGGCGACCGGACTCGGCGCCTCCGACGCGTTCGCCGCCGCGGGAGACGAGATCGGCTGCGGGAGCGCCCTGCTCGTCGTTGCGCAGGCGTTGGCCACCGCCGACCGGCACGAGGAGGTGCTGGCCGTGCTCGCCGACGCACGGGACCGGGTTGCGGACGTTCCGCAGTTGGCGGTGCGGGTTGCGCTGCTCGAGGGTGACACGTTCGAGGCCCTCGGCAGGCACGCCGAGGCGGCCGCAGCCAGGGCCCGGATCGAGCACTGACCGGGACCCCTCTCGACGCCGAACGCCCCGGACCCGCAAGGGGTTCCGGGGCGTTCGCGTGTGCGGGTGGACGGGGCGCTACGCGACGCCCTCGTCCTGCGCTGTCTTGGCAACGGCCGCGGCGACGGCGGGGGCGACCCGCGGGTCGAGCGGGCTCGGCACGATCTTGTCGACGGCCAGTTCGTCCGCGACGACCGACAGGATCGCCTCGGCGGCGGCGAGCTTCATGCCCTCGGTGATCCGGCGGGCACCGGCGTCGAGGGCGCCCTTAAACACCCCGGGGAACGCGAGCACGTTGTTGATCTGGTTCGGGAAGTCGCTGCGCCCGGTCGCCACGATCGCGGCGTGCTTGTGCGCGATGTCCGGGTGGATCTCCGGATCCGGGTTCGACATCGCGAAGATGATCGCCTCGTCGGCCATCGTCGCGATGATCTCCTCGGGCACCGTGCCCGCCGAGACGCCGAGGAACACGTCCGCGCCGTCGAGGGCCTCCACAATGCCGCCGGTGCGCCCGGCCGGGTTGGTTCGGGCCGCCAGGTCCGCCTTGATCTCGTTGAGATCACTCCGGTCGGCGGACACGATGCCCTTCGAGTCCAGCACCGTGACGTCCGCGATCCCGGCGGCGAGCAGGATGTTCGCGCAGGCGACACCGGCGGCACCGGCTCCCGAGATGACCACGCGGAGGGTGGTGATGTCGCGGCTCTGGACCTTCACCGCACCCTTGAGGGCGGCCAGCGCGACGATCGCGGTTCCGTGCTGGTCGTCGTGCATGACCGGGCAGTCGAGTGCCTCAATGACGCGCTTCTCGATCTCGAAGCAGCGCGGCGCGGAGATGTCCTCGAGGTTGACGGCCCCGAAGCTCGGGCGCAGTCGGATCAGCGTCTCGACGATCTCGTCGGGGTCCTTGGTGTCGAGGACCAGCGGGATCGAGTTCAATCCGGCGAAGTTCTTGAACAACGCCGACTTGCCCTCCATCACCGGCAGCGACGCCCGCGGGCCGATGTCGCCGAGACCGAGCACCGCGGACCCGTCCGACACGACGACCACGAGGCGGTTCGTCCAGGTGTAGCGGTCGGCGAGCGTCTCGTCGGCGTGGATCGCCCGACTCACCTGGGCGACGCCGGGGGTGTACGCGATCGACAGCGCACGCTGCGAATCGAGGGGTGCGGTGGTCTCGACCGACAGCTTGCCACCGATGTGGCCCGCGAAGATCTCTTCGTCGGTCAGCTCAACCTTGGGAGGGGTGGTTGCTTCAGTCACGGGAGACACGATGACACTCCTACTCATGCCGCTCCACAGCGGGGGCGGGTTACTGGTAAGTAGCAGCGGCGAAGGTTGTTTTTCGACGCAGCCGCAGGTTTTCGATAGAGAACTACAGCGCTCCGAGGGTGCACGATGAGTGCCCGATTGGTCTACGGGGAATGCACCCGGCTCGGGACGCGAGAAGCACCGGGCGGGGTGGGCCCGGGCATGAAATCTGCCGCTGGTTGAATCCGACTTCGCTCCCCCGCCGGGCGGTGGCACCGGCATTGGAGTGCAGCAAGTGTGCCACCGTCGGCTCACACCTGGCAAATCTCACCGGTGAACCACGATTCCGGTGAGCTACCCCCACCACTGGGTCCAGAACAACCCGGCTGTGATCAAGAACACGGCCACCGACCCGGCTGCCGCGGCCGCACCCCGCCGGTGATCGGCGACGCGCTGCGCGAGCACCACCGCGACCGCGGCGACCGCGTGCACCGTCACCGACTCCGCGCCCGGCCCGGGGAAACCGCGCCTCGACCCGAGGTACGCCGCAACGATCACGACCACGGTCAGCAGCACGACACCCGCCGTCACGGCCCCGCTCAGCGCCTGCAGCGCCCGCGCCGGGGCGCTGCGCCCGCGTCGTCGGGGCCGCTCCCACCGCGGCGCCGGGCCGTCCGGGCGGGCGTCGTAGTCGCTGTCGTATTCGTCCACCCACGGTTCGCTCATCCGGTCACCACCTCGACGCCGGTCGCGGCCGCGATGAGGCGCTCGTACTGGTCGGGCGCGGTGACGAACTCACCGAGTACCACCGACTTGTTGCCGCCGTGATAGTCGGAGGACCCGGTGACCACCAGGTTCAGGTCCGCGGCGAGTCCGCGGAGGTACCTCTCGTCGGCCGCGCCGTGATCGTGGTGAGCGACCTCGACACCGCCGAGACCCTCCGCAACCAGCTCACCAATCTGGTTCATGTCCATCAGGTGGCCCCGAACCGACGCGCGCGGATGGGCGAGGACGCTGACACCGCCGGCGGCCGCGACCATCCGCACCGCATCGGGCAGCGGGGTGTCGGCCTTGGTGACGAAGTACCGACCCCCGGTCCGCAGCAGGTCGGCGAATGCCTCGTTCACCGACCCGACGACCCCCGCGGCGACGAGGGCGCGGGCCAGGTGCGGGCGCCCCGCCGCCGGGCCTGCCGCGGCCAGCACGGCATCGGGGTCGATCGGCAGCCCGTCGGCGGCCATCTTCTCGGCCATTCCCCGCAGCCGGGCGGTCCGCTCGGCGCGGAGGCGTTCCCGTTCCCGCGCGAACGCCTCGTTGCCCGGGTCGAACAGGTAGGCCAACAGGTGCACCGCGACGGGACGGCCGTCCGCGCCCCGCCCCGCACAGGACATCTCCATGCCCCGAACCAGACTCAACCCGGCGGGCAGCGCGTCGACCGCCTCCGCCCATCCCGAGGTGGTGTCGTGGTCGGTCAGCGCGACGACCTGCAGCCCGGCGGCCGACGCGGCCCGCATCACCTCCCCCGGGCTGTCGGTGCCGTCCGAGGCGGTCGAGTGGGTGTGGAGGTCGATGCGCACCCCGCCATTGTTCCAGGCTGCCTGCCCGAGTGTGGGGACGGCGGCACCGCACCCGCCCGAACGGCGCCGACTACATCGCGGCCTGCCCGCGGTGGGGGTCGCGCACGTCGATGCCCGCCTCGGTCCACGCCTCCCGCAGCGCCGCCGCCCCGCGCAGCCGGACCCAGGCCGCTTCGGTCCCGGTGATCGGAACCGCGTCGAGGAACCGGACCGGGTCGGCGGGATCCGGGAGCGTGACCTCGTCGATGCCGCTGTCCCCCAACAGGACCGCGGTGAACGGGGCGCCAACCCAGAGCGGCTCGCCGAGATCGAGCAGTCCATCGACCGCGAGCACGACACCCTCCACCGCGGGGGCCGCCGCGAGAATCGCGAGCGACCGGTGCACCCCGGACGCGGCGCCGAGGCCCCCGCGCACGGTGAGCACCAACTCCGCCCGCGGCCCGCGCACCGGGTCGGCAACGAGGTCGCTGGGGTCACCCATCGGGTGCCGCGAACAGCCGAGGCTCGCGTACCGGACCAGCCCGTCGGCGTCGGCCTCGAACCGGAGCACCTCGAGGGGTTCGAGACCGAGGAAGGTCACCGACGCCGCCGACGGCCGCGGCCCGCCGATGCTCTCGACCAGGCGGGCGCGGACGGTGGGCAGCACGTCGTCGATCACGCGTCCATCTAACACCCGGTGCGCGATCCCGCCGGATCAGGTTCCCGGCGTGACGACCAGTCGTGCCTCGTCGGCACCGGCGGGGGCGCGCACGGTCAGCAGCCTGGTCTGCTCGTTCCAGTCGACGACCTCGCCGCCCTCGACCCGCACCCCGGCCGGGAATCCGCGCCTGGGCAGGTAGATCTCGGTCGGCGCGGCGACCGCGGGGTCGGTGCGGTAGGTCAGTTCCAGTCGATCCACCGCGCCCGTCCAGGAGACGGGTGTGCCTGCGACGGCCCGCGGGTACGCCTCGTCCAGCGCGCCGACCAGGTTGCGCGCGGTGCCGTCCACCTCGTACGGGCCCCACGATCCGGGGTCGCTGGACCAGTAGCTCACCCCGGCGCCCATGTCGGTCGCGGTGGCGTACACGCGGTCGACGTAGTCGAGCGCTCCGGGCAGGGTGGTGTCGAGGCCGAACTCGCCGAGGATGACCGGCACGTCACCGAGCGCCTTCGCGGTGCGGAGCGTGTGACCGCGCCAGGCGTCGATCGTCGCGTCAACGAGGGTGCGGGTGCCGCCCTCGTAGCCGCCCCCGAGGTCCATCGGCAGCGGATAGATGTGCGGGCAGTAGGCGATTCGCGGCTCGCCGTCGCGAGCGTCGGTGATCGCGCCGAGCCCGCTCGCGGTGCCCCAGTTGGTGCCCATCGCCTGCGGCGCGACGCACACCCAGCTGTCGGGGTCCGCCTCGCGGATCGCATCGGTGCTGCGCTGGTACAGCGCGGTGAGCGGTCCGGCCTCGAACACGGGGCCCTGGAGCGTTCCCCCGTACGGCTCATTCATCAGGTCGTAGGCGATCACGGCGGGGTCGTCCGCGAAGCGCTCGGCGACGGCCCGCCAGGCGCCCGCGTAGTGCTCGGCCAGTTCGGGGTGTGCACCGGTGGTGTCCCAGAAGTTGTCGAAGGCGCGGATGACGCCCGCGTCGAGGTAGTACTGCTCCCACATGTCATGCTCCCCGACCGGAAGGCCGTCCATGTGGGTCGCCCACGCCGGTGCACCGTTCCCGGTCGTGCCGTCCGGGGTGATCGCACCCGACCACAGGTCCTGATGCATGTCGAGCATCACGTGGTATCCGCGTTCGCCGTACCAGCCGACCCGTTCGGCGACCCGGTCGAGGTAGGCCTGATCGTAGACACCGGGTTCCGGCTCCACCGACCGCCAGGAGATCAGGAACCGGACGAAATTGGTTCCCATGTCGGACCGTTCGCGGTCGAGTTGGTCCTCGGTGAACTCCGGCATCCCGTCCGGGGCACTCTTGCTGCTCGAGGCCGTGTTGAAGCCGCGCAGGATCAGCGCCCGGCCCTGATCGTCGCGGAGATAGGTATCGGCGGGGGCGGGATCGCTGCGCAGCGCGGCGGCGGCCCCGCCGCCGAGGGCGAGCGCCGCCGCCAGGCCCAGAATCACGATCTTGCTCCGCCGCACGCCGACCTCCGAGTTTCGCCACCCAATTGGACAGTTGTCCACTAATGTTGCGCCATGCCCGACACCAGCGCACCGGAATCGCCGAACCCGCCGGTCGAGGCGTCCCCCCGCCGGGCCGTCCCCGCCACGCTGACCGCCGCCGTGCTGACCGTGGTCGCTGGCATCTGGACGATCACCGGCACCGTCGTGACGTACGTCCCCACCCTGCTCGTCCCCAGCGCCCTCGGACTGCCGTTCGCGGTGCCCGCGCTGCGCGCCTGGCCGCTCGGGCGGACCACACCCGGTTCCTGGCTGGTGGACGTGCTCGCCGCGCTGGTGCTGATCGCGGTGGTCGCGGTGCGGCTGGCCCGCCCTGCGCGCAGCCGGGCGCGCGCGTTCGGCGCGGGGGTGGGCGCCACCGTCGTCGGCATGCTGGCCGCCAACCTGATCCGCGTGGTGTACACGAGCTTCGTGGTCCACGCCGGACCGGGCACCTACGCGCTCATGGTCCTCGGCGGCGCACTCGTTGCCGTGCTGTGGGGCGCGGCGGCAGGCCTCGCGGTCGGGGCGGTGCACGCGGCGACCTTCCGGGTGGCGCCTGCGGACACTCCGGCGGACGCGGTGGCCCCGGTCGCGCACACCCCGGCCCCCGAGGCGATCACCGCGCCGCAGTCACCCTGACCTCGTGCGAGCAGGCGCTCGGATGCGTGAAGCGCAGCAGTCGTAGCGCCTCGGCCTCGACATCACGCAGCAGTGTCCTGGAAAGTGTCTGCAGCAGAGTGACATCCACGACCGCGGCACTCTTGCTCACACTCGGAGCGAGGTATCCGGCGACCCGTCCGTCCACGAGGACCGCCGGCTTGACGATGCCGTTGACGGTGAACAGCACCCGGCGGAAGCCGTCGTCGACGACCCGGGTGCGATCGGCGTGCGAGAGCAGCATGCTGTCGTAGGGAGCGAGGATCCGCACCGGCGCGGGGGCGTCCGCCCCGGGACGCGGCGCGTCCGGCAGATCGAACAGCTCGGCACCGTCGACGTCGGCGAAGACCCGCAGTCGCGGACGCATTCGCTCGAACACCTCACCGAGCCGGGTCAGGCCGGACCACGCCTGCGCATCGGCGACCGATGCGGGCCCATAGGCGGCGAGGTAGCGCTGCAGGATTCGCTCCGGATCGGGTTCCGCGAGCGGTTCACCTGCCCAGTGCTGGAGCGTCGTGCACACCGGCTGCCCGGACCGCCCCCACAGGCCGCGCGGAGGCACCTGCACCAGCGGGAGAAGGTCCCGCACCGCGTGGGCGAGCGCAGCGGGATCGCGATCCGGCCACCGCGATGCCAGGTGTGGACGCAACGCAGCCAACGTCATCGGCGTTGCGTCGAGGAGTTCGCGGGCGTGCGCGGCCACTGCCGCCGTGTCGCATCCGACGAGGGCCTTCGCATGCTGGGCGTTGGTCCTCAGGTCGCCGTCCATGATCGGCTGCACCCACGGTCGCAGCTCGCCCGCGTCCGCTGCGGTGACCGCGTGGACGGTGCCGCGCATCACCGTGATCCGGACCACCGACCGGTCCTCGATCAGCCGCGCCAGGTCGTCGGTCCGGAAGCCGTCGATCCGCGACCACAGCGCGAAGTACGGCGCGGCGGGCGATTGCGCCTGAAGCCCGTACAGGTGCCGGGTCACGGTCTCCGTCGAGTCGGTCGCCCGCTCGAGCAGGTGCTGGCGGGCCAGCGTCGCCCTCCCGAGCGCGCGGATGCCGAGTGTGGTCCGCACTCTCCCCCCTGCGCTGCCTGCTACAGCGCCAGCTTGGCGAGCATGTCGCGCGCCCGCTCGGCCGTCTTCGGCTCGCACAGCACGTCGTACCGGCCAGCGACCAACTGCATTGTCGACGCGAAGTCGCGGGTCCCGCGGGTGGCCGCGTACGGGATGGTCGTCGAGATCACCCCGAACACGATGCCGCCAAGAATGCCCGCGATCAGCGGGCCGAGCAGGTTGTCGGTGAACAGCCCGAGCAGCAGGCCGAGGAACACTCCGAGCCAGGCGCCCGAAACAATGCCGCCGCCAATGACTTTCGCCCAGCTCAGTCGCCCGAGCACCCGCTCGACCTGCATCAGGTCGACACCGACGATGGTGACGTCCTCCACCGAGAACTGCTGGTCGGACAGGTAGTCGACGGCGCGCTGCGCCTCCGCGTAGGTGGGGTAGGAGCCGATCGGCCAGCCACTGGGTGGTGTCGGAAGGCCGCCCCGTCCCGGCTGATTCGGCGGTGCGAGTGGGTTGGGCATCGGAGCTCCCTGGTGTCGTCCTGTGTGAATCCGATGTCCAGTTTACGGAGTTTCGGGGTCGAACCGCGTCGTGCGGGTCATCCCCGCCGCCCGACCCTTCGCCGCGACGACCTGTGCCATCTTCGCGCTTGCCTCGTCGATCATCTCGTCGCCCAGCATCGCCGCGCCGCGGCCGCCGCCCACCGCCGACGTGTGGTATTCGTATGCCTCGAGGATCAACTCGGCCCGGTCGTAGTCGTCCTGCCTCGGGCTGAACACCTCGTTGGCGGCGTCGATCTGCGTCGGGTGCAGCACCCACTTGCCGTCGAACCCGAGTGCGGCCGTCCGCGCCGCCGCCCGACGGAACGCGTCCACGTCCCGGATCTGCAGGTACGGCCCGTCGATCGCCTCCAACCCGTGCGCACGGGCCGCCATCAGGATCGTCATCAGGATGTGGTGGTAGGCGTCGCCGGTGTCGTACCCGTCCGGTTGCTCGCCGACGACCAGGGTGCGCATGGTGATGCTCGCCATGAAGTCGGCGGGACCGAACACCAGCGTCTGCATCCGGGGGCTGGCGGTGGCGATCGAGTTGATGTTGGTCAGGCCGATCGCGTTCTCGATCTGGGCCTCGATGCCGATCCGCCCGACCTCGAGGCCGTTGGCCCTCTCGACCTGGGTCAGCAGCAGGTCGAGCGCCCGCACGTGCCCCGCGTCGGTGACCTTCGGCAGCAGGATCGCGTCGAGGTGGGCGCCCGACGCGGACACCACGTCGACCACGTCGGCATACGTCCACTCGGTGGTCCAGTCGTTGACCCGAACGACCTTGATCTGCGAACCCCAGCCGTCCGAGGCCAATGCGTCCGCGATGTCGTTGCGCGCCCGTGCTTTCGCGATCGGCGCGACAGCGTCCTCGAGGTCGAGGAACACCTCGTCGGCGGGCAGCCCCTTGGCCTTCTCGATCATCTTCCGGTTGCTCCCGGGAACTGCGAGCACCGAACGCCGCGGTCGTGCCTGGACCATTGTGAACCTCCCACCGAGAGCCGCACCGGCGCGCGGAGCGACGTCGGGACACCGAGCCAATTAGCCTTGCCATCATGGCAGCAGTGAGCAAGGTCTTCGCAGCCAGGCTCGCGGGCCTGGTGGTCCTCGGACCGGACGGCGAATCGATCGGCCGGGTGCGGGACGTCGTGATCACGATCCGGATCGGACGGCAGCGACCACGGGTGCTCGGCCTGGTCGTGGAACTGGTGACCCGGCGCCGAATCTTCGTCCCGATGCTGCGGGTGACGGCGATCGAACCGGGCTCGGTGACGCTGACCGGAAGCGTCAGCCTCCGCAAGTTCACCCAGAAGCCCGGTGAGGTGCTGGCCCTCGCTCAGGTCGTCGACACCCGGGTCCGGGTGGACGACCCCGAACTCGACGAGCTCGCCGGGGTCGAGGTTCTCGTCGTCGACCTCGGCATCGAGCTCACCCGGACCAGGGACTGGGTCGTCTCCCGCGTCGCGGTCCGCAAGCCCCGGTCCGGACTGTCCCGCCGCGCGCCGATCCACATCGTGGAATGGCAACACGTGCAGGGGCTCACGCATTCTCAGCTCGCCCTTCCCGGCCAGGGCGTGACCCAACTGCTCGCCCAGTTCGACGGCATGCGGCCGGCGGACGTGGCGAACGCGATGCGGGACCTGCCCGACAAGCGTCGCCACGAGGTCGCGGTCGCGCTGGACGACGAGCGGCTCGCCGACGTGCTGCAGGAGTTGCCGACCGACGACCAGACCGACCTGCTCACCCACCTGGAGGTGGAGCGGGCCGCGGACGTGCTCGAGGCCATGGACCCGGACGACGCGGCCGACCTGCTCGGCGAACTGCCCGAGACCGAGGCGGAGTCGCTGCTGCAGCTAATGGACCCCGAGGATTCCGAGCCGGTGCGCAGGCTGCTCGAGCACTCCCCCGACACGGCGGGCGGGCTGATGACCCCGGAACCGGTGATCCTCACGCCGGCAACCACGGTCGCGGAGGCGCTGGCCCGTGCTCGCAATCCCGATCTGACCCCGGCGTTGGCGAGCATGGCGTTCGTGGTGCGTCCGCCGATCTCCACCCCGACCGGCCGCTACCTCGGTTGCGTCCACCTCCAGCGGCTGCTGCGGGAGCCACCCGCGTCGCTGGTCGGCGGGCTGTTGGACACCGACATGATCCAGCTGTCGCCGGAGGATCCGCTGGCGATGGTGACCCGCTACTTCGCCCGCTACAACCTGGTGTGCGGCCCGGTGGTGGACGACGAGGGCCACCTGCTCGGTGCGGTCG
This sequence comes from Rhodococcus sp. NPDC058505, assembly GCF_042720095.1. Lineage (NCBI taxonomy): Bacteria > Bacillati > Actinomycetota > Actinomycetes > Mycobacteriales > Nocardiaceae > Rhodococcus > Rhodococcus sp. NPDC058505. The sequence goes on along the minus strand of NZ_JBHXNB010000004.1, from coordinate 76,781 downwards.
CCGTCGATGACGTGCTCGATCACCTGCTGCCGGAGGACTGGCGGGAAGAGGAAACGGCCGATGAGTGACAAGCGCCCACCCGCCTCCTCAAGTGCACGGGCCCGGCTCGAGACGCCGGGCCGTCGGTGGCGCGGGTTCCAGATCGACGTCGAGGCGGTCGGCCGGGTCAGTGAGTCGATCGCCCGGTTCCTCGGCACCGGCAAGTACCTGCTGATCCAGACGGTCGTGGTCATCGTGTGGATCATCCTCAATGTTGCCGCCATCGGGCTGCAGTGGGATCCGTACCCGTTCATCCTGCTGAACCTCGCGTTCTCCACCCAGGCCGCGTACGCCGCCCCGTTGATCCTGCTGGCCCAGAACCGGCAGGAAAACCGGGATCGCGTCTCGCTGGAGGAGGACCGGGCCCGCGCCGAGCAGACGAAGGCGGACACCGAGTTCCTTGCCAGGGAGCTGGCCTCGCTGCGGTTGGCGATCGGCGAGGTCGCCACCCGCGACTATCTGCGCCGGGAGCTCGAGGAGATCAAGTCACTGCTCGCCGAACGCGACGCCGAGGAGCAGCAGCCGCACCGGTAGCGCTCAACGGAACCCCGACGCGCAACGAGTCCGTTCTGTAACCTGGGTCACATTCTGGACGGGGGTCGGGACGACGCGACGGCGTGACTGCGTGACTGCGTGACGGTGAGACGGTGTGAGACGACGAGGGGCTGCGGATGCGACTGAGGGGGCTGGCAGGCGTCACCGTTGCCGCGTTGATCGGCGGGGTGACGGTCGGCCTGACCGTCGGGGGCGGGCAGGCCATCGCGGGCGCACCCGCCGTCGCCGCCCCGGCGCCCGACGCCGCGGACCCGGCACAGACAGGCGTTGTTGGGATCCTCGAACCGGCTCCCCGCCTGTCCCGCGCACCCCGCGCGTACACCCCGCCGCCGCCGGTGTCCTTCGACCTGCCGCCGGCGATCGCCGAGCGGCTGGCGTCGCCGTTCGCGGAATCACTGACCCCGATCCCGGTCACGATCGGCGCCCTCGGCATCCCGGAACTCGTCCTCGGTGCCTACCGGTCGGCGGAGGCCACCCTCGCGGCCGACACCCCGGGATGCGGTGTCAGCTGGCACCTGCTGGCCGGTATTGGCCGCATCGAGTCCGGCCACGCAGGCGGTGGACGGACGGACGCGGCGGGCACCACCGTCACCCCGATCCTCGGCCCGGCGCTGGACGGCTCCCTCGCCGGAAACCAGGTCATCACGGACACCGACGGTGGCACGCTCGACGGCGATCCCCGGCACGACCGCGCGGTCGGGCCGATGCAGTTCATCCCGAGCACCTGGTCCCGGTACGCCGCCGACGGCAACGGCGACGGGCGCGCCGACCCGAACAACGTGTTCGACGCGGCACTCGCGGCGGCACGGTACCTGTGCTCGGGCGGGCTGAACCTGCGCGAGGACGACCAGCGGACCCGGGCCGTGCTCCGCTACAACAATTCACTGGCGTACACGTCGAATGTGCTCGGGTGGTCGGAGGCGTACGCCGCGGGCGGCACCCCGGAACCGGGCCGGATCCCGGACCTGCTCGCCGAACCCGGCCGCCCCGCGGAACCGACCCGCCCTGCCGAGCCGACCCCGACACCCACCCCGCCGACCATCCCCCCGAATCCGGAGCTGGCGCGCGACGCCGCCGCGCCCGGCGTCCTCCCCGCGCTTCCCGGCCTGCCCCCGCTGCCCGCCCTGCCGCCCCTGCCGTGTCCGCCGTTCTGTCCGCCCGCGCCCGCGCCGTAGCGTCGCCGATACCGGACACGCCCGAGTCGATATCCTTTCGAGACTTCTCGACCATCGGCCTTCACCTGGGACTTTGCGCCCGATGGCGCCCCGTTTGATCACGGAGAGATAACGAAAACATCTCGAATCGGGTAGCGTCGACTGCGGTTCACAGCACTGACAACGCCCCGCCGGGGGCCGCAGGAGGTACCAGGTGGGTCGCCACAGCAAGCCGTCCGAATCGAAGGCGAAACGGAACTCGCTCATCGCCCTGACGGGCCTCGTCCCGACCGGGCTGGTCACCGCGGCAACGGCGACCGGGACCCCCGCCTCGATCCCCCTGCTGACCGCCGCCGACGCCTCCCCCATCACCGGCGACCCGACCCCGGCCGACGCGACCACCGATCCCGCGGTGGTGACCGCCCCGGAACCGGTCGACGCCACCCCGGCGTTCGCGGCGGCACCCGCACCCGCACCCGAACCGGTGGCCGCACCCGCGCCGCTACCCGACGGCCCGCTCGGCATCCCGGCCATCAACTTCGACGCCTACCGGTCGGCCGAGCGGACCCTCGCCGAACGCAATCCCGGCTGCGGGATCAACTGGATGCAGATCGCAGGCGTCGGGCGCGTCGAATCCAGCCACGCCAACGGCGGCAGGGCCGACGACCGGGGGAATCTCGTCGAACCGATCATCGGGCTGCCGCTCGACGGCAGCCTCCCCGGCCAGGCCGTGATCATGGACACCGACGGCGGCGCCCTCGACGGCGACGCCGTGTACGACCGCGCGGTCGGCCCCACCCAGTTCATCCCCACCACCTGGGCGCAGTACGGCATCGACGGCAACGGGGACGGCATCGCCGACCCGCAGAACCTCTACGACGCCGCCGCCTCCACCGCCAACTACCTGTGTGACGGCACGAACATGCGCGACCTCGGGTCCGCAACCAAGGCGATCCTGCGCTACAACAACTCGATGGCCTACGTCGCGAACGTCACGGCCTGGTCGCTGGCCTACTCGACGGGCATCAACCCGAGCGCCGCCGACCTGCCGCGCATCCACTAAGGACGCGCGTCCTACCATGGGTCGCATGTCAGCAGTGACCGAGTCCGACGTTCGCGGCGCCCTCTCCAAGGTGCTCGATCCGGAGATCCGCAAACCCATCACCGATCTGGGGATGGTCGACAGCGTCACCCTCACCGACGACGGCGGCGTCGACATCGTGGTCCTCCTGACCACCGCGGGCTGCCCGATGCGGACCGAGATCACCGACCGGGTCACCAAGGCCGTCGCCGACGTCCCCGGAATCGGCGCGATCCGCGTCGAACTGGATGTGATGAGCGACGAGCAGCGCACCGAACTGCGCAAGTCGCTGCGCGGCGACTCCGCCGAGCCGGTGATCCCGTTTGCCCAGCCGGGGTCCCTGACCCGGGTCTACGCGGTCGCCTCCGGCAAGGGCGGGGTGGGCAAGTCGTCCGTCACGGTGAACCTCGCTGCGGCGATGGCGGCGAAGGGCCTATCGGTCGGTGTCCTCGACGCCGACATCTACGGGCACTCCATTCCGCGCATGCTCGGCACCGACGCCAAGCCGACCCAGGTCGAGCGGATGATCATGCCGCCGATCGCGCACGACGTGCGGATGATCTCCATCGCCCAGTTCACCCAGGGGAACACCCCGGTGGTGTGGCGCGGGCCGATGCTGCACCGCGCGCTGCAGCAGTTCCTGGCCGACGTGTTCTGGGGCGACCTCGACGTGCTGCTGCTCGACCTGCCGCCCGGCACCGGGGACGTCGCGATCTCCGTTGCCCAGCTGATCCCCGGCGCGGAGATCCTCGTTGTGACCACGCCGCAGCAGGCGGCGGCCGAGGTCGCCGAGCGGGCCGGGTCGATCGCACTGCAGACCCGGCAGCGGATCGTCGGCGTCGTGGAGAACATGTCGTGGATGGAACTGCCGGACGGCACCCGCATGGACGTGTTCGGCTCCGGCGGCGGGCAGGTCGTTGCCGACCGGCTGACCCGAGCCGTCGGCGCGAAGGTCCCCCTCCTTGGCCAGATTCCGCTCGAGCAGGCGGTCCGTGAGGGCGGCGACGCGGGCGTCCCGATCGTCCTCGGCGCCCCCGACTCCCCCGCCGGTGTCGCGCTGCGGGAGATCGCCGACAAGCTGTCGGTGCGGGCCCGCGGCCTCGCCGGCATGTCCCTCGGCATCGACACCACCCGCCACCTGTAGCCCGCGGCACCCGACATTTCGCCCGATTCACCGTCGGGGTGGGCACGGCGTTGTTACCTTCGCAGCCGAACCACCCACGATGCCGCGGCGACCGCGGCATCCGACGACGGGAATCGGGTATGACGACAATGCTCCTCCGCTCGGCGATCGCGGCAGCGGCGACGGCGCCGCTGCTCCTGCTCTCCGCGACGGCGGCCTCCGCCGCGTCGATCGTGTCCACCGCGGACGTCACCGAAAGCGATGTCACCGCCTCGGTGGACGGCGTCCCGGTCGGCACGCTGTGTGGGGCGACGCTGATCGATCAGGCCACCGGAACCGTGGTCGAGGACGTCGCCCCCGCCTCGCCGGGTGAGGACGGCTGGCAGGGCTACTCGTGGGGCGGCGTCGCCGACGGCGTCTACCAGGTGCGCCACGTGTGCACGGTGGACGACGCGGTCGTCTACACGGTCACCCACAGCGACCTCGTCGCCCCGAACCCGATCCGTCCCATCTTCGGTTCGCTCGGCACCGGCAGCGGCTGGGTCGGCGAGCCCGGGCTGATCGAGAACCTATTCGGTTCGTAGCCCCGCACCACCGCGTACCAACGGATCGAGCCCCGCCCCGGTGATTCCGGGGCGGGGCTCGATCACATGGTGGGGCAGCCGTCAGGTGGCGTCGACGTCGATGGGCGGCTTCTCGCCGTCGGCGAGCGGCGCCGATCTCGGTGCGGTGCCTGCCGCTGGCCCGGACGGCCGCTTCTCGTCGAAGTTGCCGGTGAGGATCGAGTCGTCGCCGTCGAGGAGGTGCTTGGTGATCGCGGCGCGCGGGGTCATCCCCCGCAGACTGTTCAGGTCGGCCAGCGGTTTGCGCAGATCCTCGAACTCGGGCCCGAGGTCATCCTTGAGTTGCTGCGTAGCGCCGCCCGCGTAGTCCTTGACCTGCCGCAGGCTCTTCGCGACCCAGGAGACGGCACTGGGTAGGCGCTCGGGTCCCAGGATCACGAGCGCCGCGACGAGCAGGATCATGAACTCGCCCCAGCCGATGTTGCCAAACACCCGACCAGACTACGTGCCGACCTCGCGTCGCGGGGCGTGCGGTGCGAAATTCATCGGAACATCACGCGGCGGACTCCGGCCGGACCGGCATCAGTCGGACACCGGCACGACCTGGACCTCGACCTCGCGGCCGGACCGGATCAGCTTCACCGGCACCTGCTGCCCCGGTTCGGTGTCGTGCACGGCGACCACCAGTTCGTCGGCGTTCCCGACATCCCGGTCCCCGACCTTGACGATCACGTCCCCCTCGACGATCCCCGCCGCCTCCGCGGGGCTGCCCGCCTGCACGTTCGCGACCTGCGCGCCGGTCGTCTGCTCGTTGGTGACCGACCGGGCGTTGACACCGATCTCGGCGTGCCGCATCGACCCGGTCCGGATCAGCTCCTGCGCGACGCGGGTCACGTCGTCGACCCCGATCGCGAACCCGAGCCCCACCGACCCGCCGCTCTCGCTGCGGATCGCCGAGTTGATGCCGATGACCCGGCCCTCGTCGTCGACGAGCGGCCCCCCCGAATTGCCCGGGTTGATCGCCGCGTCGGTCTGGACGGCGTCGATCACGGCGTCGGTGTCGGTGCCCTCACCGCCGAGGCGCACCGGCCGGTGCAGCGCGCTGACGATCCCGCTGGTGACGGTCCTGCTCAACCCGAGCGGCGACCCCACCGCCACGACCTCGTCCCCGACCTGCACGTCGTCGGACTTCCCCAGCCTCGCGACGGTCAGGTTGCCGACGTCCACCTTGAGCACCGCGAGGTCGGTCTTCGTGTCGCGGCCGACGATCCGGGCCGGGGCGCGGGTGCCGTCGGAGAACACCACGCGCAGCGTCGCGTTGTCGGGGTCGGTCGCGGCCATCGAGATCACGTGATTGTTCGTCACGATGTACCCGGCGCCGTCGATCACGACACCGGACCCGGTGCCGGACTGTTCGCCGAGCGCCACCTGGATCGACACCACCGACGGCAGCACGGCCTCCGCGACCTGCGCGGCCTGACCGACCTCCCGGTCGCCGCGGCCGTCCTGGGTCAGCTCGACCTTCTGACTGGTCAGCGCGCCGACGCTCTCCGCGGTCATCCGGCCGACCACGCCGCCGACGAGCCCGATCGCCAGGGCGACCCCGGCGAGCGCCGCGAGCGCGCGGGGCGCGACCCGGTCCCCGAGCAGGACGTCACGGATCCCGAGCCGGTCCCCCGGTGGCAGCGCCGCCGCCTGCGGCGTGTCGACGGCCGCGCCGCCGAGCCGCGCCGCCGCATCGGGGTCCCGCCACGGGTCGGCCGGGACGGCGGTGTCGGTCGACCCGTCCGAGGGGCGGTCGGGTCCGCGCTGGATGGTCTGTGTTTCGCCCTCCGGCCGCCCGAAGGCCTCGGCGAGCACCGGGTCCGGCGGGCGCACGGCCAGCGCGGGCCGGGCCGCGGTCCCGGCCGGGTCGCCCGAGTCGTCGACGCCGTCGGGCCGGGCGAACGCTGCGGCCGCCGCCGGGTCGACATCCGGCCGGTACAGCGGTCGCGGGGTCAGGCGCGGCGGGGACCCGGCCCCCTCGTTGGCGTCAGTCACGGCACCAGTATCACCGACGGCTCCCGCGCGACGGTCAGCGACGACGACGCCACGTGGTCAGCGAGTAGGAGGCGGTCCTCGACGAGAACAGCGTGCGCCGTCGACCCAACGGATGCTCCTGGCCCGGCTCGTCGGCGGGCTGACAGGTCGGGATCTGGCTGAGCGCACCGAGCAGCGAACTCGGCATGCTGATCTCCCCGGACTGCCGCAATGCGATCCGGGCATGCTGCTGCGCGTCCACCGCTGCCGCGCACTCCAGGCACTGCGAGACGTGGTCCGCCGCCCGCAGATACGCGTTCATCTGCAGCTCCCCGTCGACGAACGCGGCCACCGCCTCGCTGGCGAGATGTTCCGTCGAACCGAACCGGCGAGGTCCGGGTCCTCCAGAGCGAGGGTGGCCCTGCGTCATCCGCTCCTCCTGCACGCTCACGCGACTGTCAGCTTCCCGATCTCAAGGTCCCGCGCGGCCTGCGCCGCGGACAGGTGGTCGCGCAGCGCCTGCCGCCCACGGTGGATTCGGCTGCGCACGGTCCCGAGCTTGACGCCCAGTGTGGCACCGATCTCCTCGTAGGACAGGCCCTCGACATCACACAGTACGACCGCGGCGCGGAACTCGGGCGCGAGGGAGTCCAACGCGGCCTGCAGGTCGGGGTCCAGCCGGGCATCGTGATAGATCTGCTCGGGATTCGGGGTCGACGACGGCACCCGCTCGTAGTCCTCCGGCAGGGCCTCCATCCGGATCCGATTGCGGCGCCGCACCAGGTCCAGGAACAGGTTGGTGGTGATCCGGTGCAGCCAGCCCTCGAACGTGCCCGCCTGGTAGCTCGACAGCGAACGGAACACCCGGATGAAGGTGTCCTGGGTGAGGTCCTCGGCGTCCTGCGCGTTGCCGGACAGCCGGTAGGCCAGCCGATAGACGCGGTCGCCGTGCTCGCGAACAAGTTCGTCCCAGGACGGCATCGTTGACTGGTCGCCGCTGGCGTCGAATGCCGCCGTGCCGCTGGCGGCGACGCCCTGGCCTGCGACCTCGGTGTCGTGATCGGACGGGGTGTTGACCATCGAGATGATGGAACCTCCTGCTCGGGACAGCTGGAAGCGGTGCGCGGGTCCGCGCGGTGTCACAGGGAACAACTTCCGGGGTGTCCGGATTGTTCCCGGCGGTCCGATTCCGTGCAGTCGGACGACCGTTGGATCGTCTGCTGATCTCTGACCAGCTCACTGTCGCGGATCCGCGTGTGTGCGACGTGTGAGCAACCTGAGCGGCGCCTGAGAATGTCGGCACCGCGAAGCGGACCGACCCGGGCAGGCATGCGCGCCTCGACACGCCCGGGACGCGACAACGATAGCCTCGTGGGCGTGCACACCAACGGCGACCAGATGCTGGCCCACACCGAGGACTCCGTCATGGAAGACGATGTCCTTGTTTTCGCACGTGAGCGGGCCGAGGACCTCGGGGCCGACCCGGTGCCGCCGTCCGTCGGCGCGCTGCTCAGCCTGTTCGCTCAGATGCTCGGCGCCCGGACCGTCGTCGAGATCGGCACCGGCGCGGGGATCAGCGGACTGTGGCTGCTCGACGGCATGCGACCGGACGGCGTGCTCACCACGATCGATCCCGAGCCCGAACATCAGCGGGCGGCGAAGGAGGCCTTCCGGGCCGCGACCATCGCCCCGGGGCGCACCCGGCTGATCAACGGCTGGGGGCTGGACGTCCTTCCGCGGCTCGCGGACAGCTCCTACGACCTGGTGTTCGTCGACACCGAACCCGCCGACCACCCGCACTACGTCGAGCAGGGGGTGCGGCTGCTGCGGCCGGGCGGGGTGATCGTGTTCCACAACGCACTGCTCGGCGGCCGCGTCGCCGACCCGGCAGCGCGGGATGCGCCGACCCTCGCCGTCCGGGCCGCGGCCCGGGCCATCGCGGAGGACGACCGGCTGACGAAGGTCCTGCTGCCGGTGGGCGACGGACTGCTCTGCGCGTCCCGCGCCTGATCCCGGCTCGCCCGCGGCGCACGCTTTTGACGGAGTCTTGACGCGCCCACCCATTGCCACCCGGTTGAACGCGCGTTTAACGTAGTGAACATGCGTTCAACCCCCACCGGCGCCAGCTCGCCCGACCCCGCCAACGCCCCTGACCTGACCACCCGGGCCCGGATCCGGGATGCCGCGATCGTGGTGTTCGGCGAGCACGGCTTCCGGACCGGGGTGCGCACCATCGCCGCCGCGGCAGGCGTCTCCCCCGGACTGGTCATTCACCACTTCGGCTCAAAGGACGGACTGCGGGAGGCCTGTGACGAGCAGGTCCTCGCCACCATCCGGGCCGCCAAGACCGAATCGCTGACCCGCCCCAGTGCCGCGACCCTGCTCCATCAACTGGCGGACGTCGAGGAGTATGCGCCGCTGATCGCCTACCTCGTCCGCAGCTGGCAGACCGGCGGGGCGATGGCACGATCGCTGTTCGCCCACCTGGTCGCCGATGTCGAGCAGTACCTCGCGGACGGCGTTGCCGCAGGCACCATTCGACCGAGCCGCGACCCGGCGGCCCGCGCCACCTATCTCGCCCTGCAATCGCTGGGCAGCACCCTCCTGTTCCTGCAGATCCGGACCGAGGAGGGTGGGCCCGCCGACTGGCCGCGCGCGATCCGCGAACTCACCGACGTGGTCATGTTCCCCGCCCTCGAGATCTACACCGAGGGCCTGTTGACCGACTCCACCTTTCTTGACGCCGTCGCTGGCCAGCGCACCGACCCGGGAAGCCCAACCCCGGAACACCCAGACCCTGCGCACCCAGACCAGGAGCACCCATGACCGAGATCATCGACGTCACCAACCTGCACAAAAGCTTCGGACGAACCAACGCGCTCGACGGACTCGACCTCAGCGTCGGGGAGGGCGAGGTGCACGGGTTCCTCGGACCGAACGGTGCCGGGAAGTCCACCACTATCCGGATCCTGCTCGGCCTGCTGCGTGCGACGTCCGGGCGGGCCCGGGTCCTCGGACGAGACCCCCTCGCGGACGCGGTGGACCTGCACCGTGACATCGCCTACGTCCCCGGCGACGTGACGCTGTGGCCGTCCCTGTCCGGGGGCGAGACCATCGACCTGCTCGCCCGCATGCGCGGCGGCATCGACGCGGCGCGGCGAACCGAGTTGATCGACCGCTTCGACCTCGACCCGCGGAAGAAGGCCCGCACCTACTCGAAGGGCAACCGGCAGAAGGTGTCACTGGTGTCGGCGCTGTCGTCGAACGCCCGACTGCTGCTGCTCGACGAGCCGACCTCGGGCCTGGACCCGTTGATGGAGCAGGTGTTCCGCGAGTGCGTCGCCGAGGCGGCCGCCCGCGGTGTCACCGTCCTGCTGTCGAGCCACATCCTGTCCGAGGTCGAGGCCCTGTGCGAGAAGGTCACCATCATCCGGGCAGGCCGCACCGTCGAGTGCGGTTCGGTGGCCGGCATGCGGCACCTGAGCCGGACCACGATCCGCGCCGAACTCCTCGGCGACCCCGGCGATCTGGGTCGCATCGCCGGTCTCGCGGATGTCTCGATCGACGATCGGGTGCTGCACTGTCAGGTCGACAACGACCATCTCGGCGACCTGGTCCGACTGCTCGGCGACACCGGGGTGCGCAGCCTGGTCAGCACTCCCCCGACCCTCGAGGACCTCTTCCTCCGCCACTACGAGGCGGACGGACCGCAGCAGGAGAAGGTGCGGGCATGACCACCGCAACGCTGACCGGTCGGCGACGCGAGGCAGGCGCCGCCCGCGCGTCGACGGACCTCACCGGAACGGTCGGGCTGCTCCGGCTGTACCTGCGGCGGGACCGGATCGTGCTGCCCCTGTGGGTGCTGCTGCTCTCGCTCCCCCTGTCAACGGTCTATGTCGGATCCATCGCGAGCATCTACCCCGACCAGGCGCAGCGCGCCGAGTTCGTGGCCTCGGTCATGGGCAGCCCAGCGCAGCGCGCGATGTACGGCACCCTCCTCGACGACGGGGTCGGGGCCGTCGGCATCTGGAAGGCCGGGGTCTTTCACGCGCTGATCGCGATCGCGGTGATCCTCACCGTCATCCGGCACACCCGGGGCGAGGAGGAGACGGGTCGCACCGAACTCCTCGACTCCACGATGGTCGGCCGGTACGCGGGGCTCACGGCTGCGCTGATCGTCGGGTTCGGCGCCTCCGTCCTGACCGGCGCGATCGGCGCGGCGGGACTGTTCGGCGCCGACGTTCCGCGGTCCGGGTCGCTGGCGTTCGGTGCCGCGCTCGCGGCGTCGGGCGTCGTGTTCACCGCGGTGGCCGCCGTGGCCGCCCAACTCAGCGCCAGCGCCCGCACGGCACGCGGGATCGCGTTCGGCGTGCTCGGCGCCGCGTTCGCCCTGCGCGCGGTCGGTGACGCGGGCGCGGCAGCACTGTCGTGGTTCTCGCCGCTGGGATGGTCGCTGCTGGTGCGCCCGTACGCGGGCGACCGGTGGTGGGTGCTGCTGCTGCACCTGACGGCGGCGGCCCTGCTCACCGCGGCGGCATATGCCCTGCTGCGGCGCCGCGACGTCGGCGCGGGACTGATCGCGGAGCGCCCCGGCCGGCGGGCGGCCGCACCGACGCTGGCCGGACCGTTCGGCCTCGCCTGGCGGCTGCAGCGCGGCAGCCTCACCGCGTGGACACTCGGAATCTGCCTGTACGCGTTGCTGATCGGCAGCGTGGCGCACGGAATCGGTGACGAGATCGGCGACAACGACGGCGTGCGTGAGATCGTCACCCGGCTCGGCGGAACCGACGCCCTGGAGGGCTCGTTCATCGCGATCGCCTTCACGATGCTCGCGGTCGGTGCCGCCGCCCTCGCGGTCTCGTCGACGCTGCGCCTGCACGGCGAGGAGGGCTCTGGTCGCGCCGAGGCCGTTCTCGCCGGGTCGGTCGGCCGCGGCCGCTGGATCGCCAGCCATCTCGCCCTCGCGGTCACCGGACCCGCGGTCGCGATGCTCGCGGCGGGGCTGGTGGCCGGCCTCGCCTACGGCGCGGCCGCGGGCGACGTCGGGGGGCGACTGCCCGGCGTGCTTGCGGCGGCGGTCGCCCAGCTACCCGCGGTCTGGATGCTCGCCGCGGCGACGATCGCGCTGTTCGGGTTGCTGCCGCGTTACACGCCCGCCGCGTGGGGGGTGCTGGTCGGGTTCGTCGCGCTGTTCCTGCTCGGCTCGGTCTCCGGTGTCCCGCAGTGGGTGCTGGACCTGCAGCCGTTCACCCATGCGCAGCAGGTGCCGGGGACCGCCTTCCCGGCGGCACCGGCCGCCTGGTTGCTGCTGATCGACATCGCCCTGACCGTCGCGGGGGTAATCGCATTCCGGCGGCGGGACCTGAGATGACCCCGAGGCGACCGATCGGGGCGCCGCCCGGTCGACCGAACCCCGACCGGATGCGTACGATGTGATGCGTCTCACTCCACTCCCCCTCGGAGGTCGACGTGCGCGGACTAGGGATCGATCTCGGAACCGCGAACACCGTTGTCGGCACACCCGACAGCGGTGTCGTCCTGAATGAGCCGTCCTTCATGCTGGTGAAGACGAAGGATGCCCGCCATGCCCTGGCGATCGGCGCGGACGCACGGAACCTGCTCGGCCGCACGCCGGTCGGTGTCTCCTCCGTCCGCCCGGTGCACGACGGGGTGATCGTGGACCTCGAGTCGGCGCGAACCTTCGTCGCCGCGGTCCTCGACCAGGCCGCCCCGCACCGGAGGTTCAGCCCCCGGGCCAACGCCGTGATGGCGGTGCCCGCAGGCGCGACCCCGCTCGAACGCCGGGCGCTGCTCGAGGTCGGCCACGAGGCGGGGCTGCGGAAGGTGGGGCTGGTGCCGGAACCGATCGCCGGGGCGCTCGGATGCGGCGTCAACCCGATGGAGCCGCGCGCCCACCTCGTCGTCGACATCGGTGGCGGCACTTCGGAAGTCACCGCATTCTGCTTCGGCGGCATCCTGACGAACCGCAGCTGCCGACTCGCAGGCGACCACCTGACCGACGTGCTGCGGCAGTACCTGCGGACCGAGCACAAGATCGTCGTCGGCGACCTCACCGCCGAGCACGCGAAGATTGGCGGCCCCGACGACGGCGACTCGCTCGTCGTCGAGGGCATCGACCCGGTGACGGGCCACGCACGGCTGGTCACCCTCGACGGCGAGGAGATCGCGGACGTGTTGCGGCCCGCGATCACCGAGATCGTGCAGACCCTGGCCACCTGCCTGGAGGACCTTCCCGCCCAGGCGGTCGGCGATGTGATGTCCGAGGGGCTGCTGGCGACCGGCGGCGGGGCGATGCTGCGCGGCCTGCCGCAGCTGCTCGAGGAGCATTTCGGGGTCGGGGTCAAGGTGGCCGAGAACCCGCTCACCTGCGTCGCCGAGGGCGCCACCGCCTGCCTCGACCATCCCGAAGTGGTCGCCGCATACAGCTCGTGAGCGGCAACCGGCGCCGCGTCGTCAGCGGCCCGGCGCCGCGCCCCTGGTCTGCGCGAGATACTCCTCAAGAAGGCGCTTGACCACCGGACCCGCTGTCGCCGAACCGAATCCGCCGCCACGCACCAGCACCGTCACCACCACCTCCGGTGTCTCGAAGGGGACGACCGCGGAGAACCAGGCGTTGAGGCCCTCACCGGGCGCCGACGGGTCCTCGGCGGTCCCGGTCTTCGCCCCCGCGGTCACCGGCAGGCTCGCCAGCTGCCCCGCCGTGCCTGCCGCGGCGGAGGCCCGCATCCCCGCGCGCACCGGCCCGAGCCGATCCGCGAACGACAGCGGGTGCGGCGGCGCGGTCGGAACGACCCATCCCTCGCCGGGGCCGTACGACGCGGCCAGCTGCGGCGTCACGGTCGAGCCGGTGGCGATCCCCGAGGTCCAGCGCGCCACCTGCACCGGGGTCGCCGTGACGGTGCCCTGCCCGATCCCCATCAGCAGCGTCGACCCCGGGTACCAGGTCCCGCCGATGGCCGCGACCGATTCCGGGGTGCCGAGGAACCCGTCGATCTCGCCGGGGAGGTCGATCCCCGACGGCCTGCCCACCCCCAACTCGTCGGCGGCCGCGGCCATCCGCTCCGGACCGAGACGTTCACCCAGCTGATAGAAGTACACGTTGTCCGACCACTGGATCGCGCCGACCAAACTGTTCGCGCCCATCGGCTGCCAGTTGGCGAAGGTGTGCCCGCCGTACGTGTACGACGCACCACCCGCCAGCTTCTGGTCCGGCGGCACCACGCCATACTTGGCGTTCGCGGACGCGACGACGATCTTGAACGTCGACCCCGGCGGCGCCGCCGACTGGAAGACGTGGTTGAGCATGCGCCCCGGGCCGGGGGCCCCGGTACTGGCCGCCAACGCGGCCGCGTCCACCGGGGGCCCGTAGACGTTGTTGTCGTAGCCGGGCACGCTGGCCATCGTCAGCACCGCGCCGGTACGCGCATCCATCACGATCGCGGCACCGAGGTCGCCCCCGCTGGACTGCACCGCTGCGGTCAGCGCATCCGTCGCGACCCGCTGCAGTCCGGCGTCCAGGTGCAGGCGCAGGTCGTGCCCGCGGACCGGGTCGACCCGCTCCGCGGTGGCCACCGGGTTACCGGACGGGTCGACGTACACGCACTGGCTGCCGTCGATGCCGCGGAGCGCCGCGTCGTATCGCCGCTCGACACCGGCCTTCCCGACCCGGGACCCGAGCGCGAGCTGCGGCCAGGTCTGCATGTCGGCGGCGTCCGCTACGCCGACATAGCCGAGCACGGTCGCCAGGGTCGCCCCCTGCGGGTAGTGCCTGCGGCCGGTCGGGTAAACCAGCACCCACGGCAGGTCGGCGTCCACAATCGCGGCGGCCTGGTCCGGCCCGACTCGCGCCAGCACCGCCTCCACCTCGGTGCCCGAGTCGTGCAGCGTCGCCGCGAGCCGATCCGGCGTGATCGCGAGCAGGGCGGCGAGCTCGTCCCGAATGTCGGCCCGGTTGTCGGCGAACATGCGGGCGACGACCGAGACGGTGTACTCGGGGGCGTTCTCGGCCAACGGAACACCGGCCCGGTCAAGGATCCGGCCGCGCTCGGCGGGCAGCCGGATGCACCGCATCAGCTGTCCGTCACTCACCGCACGGAACTCCGCGCCCCGGTCGGTCTGCATGTTCCACGCGATCCCCGTCATCGCGACCAGTGACACCGTCACCGCAACCGCCCCCGCCGAGACGCCGCGGGGCAGCCTGCGCCGCCGCGGTTCGGTGGCCCACAGCGGCCGTGCGACACCGTCGCGGCGGACCGCGAGCACCAATCCGATCTCCACGAAGCCAACAATCGCGGCCGTGCCGCCGTAGCTGAACAGGGGAATGGGCATGCCGGTGTGGGGCAGCAGCGACAGGCTCTGCGCGATCGAGACGACGGCATGCACGCCGAACAACCCGCCGACCCCGGCCGCGACGAGCGCACCCTCGCGCGTCCGCGCCGCCCGCGCCGCGACCGTGGCGCGCCAGACGATGACCGACGACGCGACCGCGACCACCAGACCCGCCACCAGCCCCCAGCCGTACACGAGGCTCGCGAAGGCCAGGTCGTGCTCCGCCTCGGGAAGAAACTCCGAGCGCAGGGTGTACTGCGGCTGCCGCCACAGGCCCCACAGTCCACCACTGCCGATCGCGATGTCCGCCTGCCACGCCGCCCACCCGGACCCCTGCGGGTCGGCGCTGTCCGACAGGAACACGTGGATCCGCTCGAGCTGGTAGGGACGCAGAAACAGCACGGCAAGCGGCAGCGACGCGACCCCGAGCGCGAACAGCGGGGCCATCGGCAGCAGCGGCACCCTGGCGAGGATCAGCATCAACAGGACGATCGCGACGAGCACGATGGCGGTCGACAGGTCCGGTTGCAGCGCGACAAGGCCGATCGGCACCGCCGCCGCGAGGAGCACCCCGGCGAACCGGCCGAGGGTGTAGCCCCCGGCCAGGATCGCGGCGGGCACCAGCACCAGCGCCGCCTTCGCCAGTTCGGACGGCTGCAGCGTGAACACGCCCAGGTTCAGCCACCGCTGCGCGCCCTTGGTCGCGACCCCGACGAGCGGGACCGCCAACAGCAGGACGACGGTGGCGGCGTACAGCAGCCAGCCGAGTCGATGGATCCGTTCCACCCGCATCCGCGAGGTCACCCACATTGCACCGAGCCCGAGCACGGCGAGCGCCGCGTGCCGCACCGCAGCGGAGGTCATCCCCATCGACAGCAGGTTGAGTAGGCCGAGAACGACGAGGACGAGCGCCGACCCGACGAGCCACGGATCGGATTCGCGCCTACCGGCCCGCATCGCGGCCCTCGCCGGGGCAGGTCGCGTTGTCCGCGGGCACGTACACCGGGTCCGATGCCGCGGCGGCGGGGCTGCCGGTGACCGCGGCGACCCCCGTCGCCGTGCCCGCGGGCACCGCGACGCTGCCGATGCCGTAGACCTCCTGTGCCCCCGCCGGGACGGGCATCGTGATCTCCGGGCCCGGCGCGGCCGCACCCGTGCAGCGGTCGTAGGCGACCAGCTTCCAGGTCACCGCGTCGACGTTTGCCCGTGCGTCGACATGGACGTCGACGCGAAGGACACACGCTTGGCCGGCAACACAATTCCCGTTGGCCAGGGTGGCGGTCACCTCCGTGACCGGTCCCGCGCTCCCCGGCAGTCCGGTGTCCACCGGCGGCGCGGGCACCGCGCCGGGCGCCGGGTCGGGTGCGGCAGGCGGCGAGACGGGCCGGATCCGGTCCTGCTCCGGCTGCTCCTCGGACGCGAGCAGGGTGTCCCACCCCAGCCGCAGCTGCGTCAACGCCGCAGGCGCCTTCCAGGCCGCGCCGGCGAGCAAAAGGACCGCGATCACCGCGAGCGCGCCCTGCCGCTTCGAGGGTCGCCGCGTCCGGCGATGCCACGGATTCGCGACCGGGGCCAGCCACCCGTCGGGCGCGAGCGACGACCCGCCGGAACCACGTGACGGCCCGACAGAACCACGTGACGGCCCGACAGAACCACGTGACGGCCCGACAGAACCACGTGACGGCCCGACAGAACCACGTGACGGCCCGACAGAATCATGTGACGGCCCGACTGAATCATGTGACGGCCCGACTGAATCATGTGACGGCCCGCCGTCGCCGCCGTGGTGGTGGGTGTCGGGGGCGCGGGTCGCGGCGACCAGCAGCCCGAGCTGTCGACGCACCCGGTCCTCAGCGGTGGGGGCGAGGTCGGGGGCGACGGCCGCCCGCACCCGTCGGCCCAGCTCGGCCGAATCCGTTGCTTCGGACATCGATTCGTCGAGCCGCGCCGAGTACGCCCGATCGTGACAGGCGCGGGCGACGGCCCGCAGCAGCGGCACCACCGCATCGACGGCGGCCCGCTCGCCGCGGGCGGGCCCGTCCTCCCCCGCGACGGCAGCAAGGATCAGGTGCCCGTCCCCCGACACGGTTGCCGACGCCCCGCGGGCGAAACGCCCGCGCCCCAGTTCGAGCTGGTCGGCCGCGTCGGTGACGAGCGTCGCGGCCTGCGCACGCGTCAACAGCACGGCCGCGAGGAGCGAGTGGAGGTCGACGGCACGGCAGGCGGCGGGCTCGGCCGCCGGTTCGGGTCGGGGCGGCGACCCCTGTGGCACACGCCCCTTCGGCACCGGCCCCTTCGGCACCGACAGCTCCGGCACTGCTTCGATCATCGGGTACCCCGAACTCTGCAGCCTGCACGCCATGAACACCGTTACCCTCGGCAGCCGCGAGCCCGGCGAAACCGCGTCTCCCCGAAGTCCGTGACGCCCCTGAAACCCTTTACGCCTCTGTGTTTTCCACCCGAACGAAGGTTTCACCCATTAAACCAAGGCCGCCGTCGGCGGGGAACGGACGTTACTGATCCGAGATGCCCGAAGCGGGATCGGTATCAGATCCAGACACCCTTGCCGACGGTGACGACGCCGCCACCGCTGACCGCGAACCGCTGCCGGTCCCGGTCCACATCGACCCCGATGATCTCGCCCTCCCCGACGACCACGTTCTTGTCGAGGATGGCCCGGCGCACCACCGCGCCCTTGCCGATCCGAACACCCGGCATCAGGACGCTGCCCTCGACCGTTGCGCCGTCGTCGACCATCACGTTGGAACTGAGCACCGAATTGCGGACCGTCGCCGCCGACAGGATGCATCCCGACCCGACGATCGACTCCTGCGCCAACCCGCCCTGCACGAACTTCGCCGGCGCCAGATTCTCGGCGGCGCCCCGGATCGGCCAGCGCCGGTTGTACAGGTTGAACACCGGGTGTACCGACACCAGGTCCATGTGCGCGTCGTAGAAGGCGTCGATGGTGCCGACGTCACGCCAGTAGCCGCGGTCCCGGTCGGTGGCGCCGGGCACCACGTTGTCCTTGAAGTCGTAGACGTGCGCGGCGCCCTCCCTGACGAGCTTCGGGATGATGTCGCCGCCCATGTCGTGGTCGGAGTTCGAATCCTCCGAGTCGGCGCGGATCGCGTCGACGAGGACCTTCGTCGTGAACACGTAGTTGCCCATCGACGCGAACGTCACGTTCGGATCGTCCGGGGTACCGGGCGGGTGCGCGGGCTTCTCCAGGAACTGGGTGATCTTCCCCGCCTCGTCGGAGTCGATGCAGCCGAACGCGAACGCCTCGCTGCGCGGCACCCGAATCCCGGCGACCGTGACCCCGGCACCGGACTCGATGTGGTGCCGGACCATCTGCTCCGGATCCATCCGGTAGACGTGGTCGGCACCGAACACGACGATGTACTCCGGATCCTCGTCGTAGACGAGGTTGAGGGACTGCAGGATCGCGTCGGCGCTGCCGGTGTACCAGCGCGGACCGAGCCGCTGCTGCGCAGGCACCGGGGTGATGTACTCGCCTGCGAAGCCGGACAACCGCCACGTCTGCGAGATGTGCCGGTCCAGCGAATGCGACTTGTACTGGGTGAGCACGCAGATCCGGAGGTAGCCGGCATTGACCAGGTTGCTGAGCACGAAATCGATGAGCCGGTAGGCGCCGCCGAACGGGACGGCAGGCTTGGCCCGGTCCGCGGTCAGCGGGTACAGACGCTTCCCCTCGCCGCCGGCGAGCACGATTCCAAGCACATGCGGCTGGCTCCTCACCCTGCCAACCTATCGGCCGCACCGGGTGGTCGCCAGCGGTGGCCCACCCGGGCGGCGGGACACGCGCCGCGACCGGGCGGTCAGGTGGCCCGAACCCGGCCCGCCGGTTACGTTGAGCCGGTGCGCGTGGCGATGATGACCAGGGAGTACCCCCCGGAGATCTACGGTGGGGCGGGTGTCCACGTCACCGAACTCGTCGCGCAGCTGACCCGGCTGTGCGCGGTGGACGTCCACTGCATGGGAGCAGCCCGCGACGGCGCGCGGGTACACCAGCCCGATCCCGCGCTGGCATCGGCGAATCCGGCACTCGCGGTGCTGTCCGCGGAGCTGCGGATGGCGGCCGACGCGGCCGCGGCCGACGTCGTCCACTCGCACACCTGGTACACCGGGCTCGCCGGGCATCTCGCGGGCGCCCTGCACGCGGTGCCGCACGTGCTCACCGCGCATTCCCTGGAGCCGCGGCGACCATGGAAGGCAGAGCAACTCGGCGGCGGCTACCGCGTCTCCTCGTGGTCCGAACACACTGCCGTGCAGCACGCGGACGCGATCATCGCGGTCAGCGCGGGCATGCGCTCGGATCTGCTCGACGCGTACCCGTTTGTCGACCCGGACCGAGTGCACGTGGTGCGCAACGGGATCGACGCCGACGTCTGGTATCCGGAGGACGATCCGTGGTCGTCCCCGGTGCTGCGCGACCTCGGTATCGACCCGACGCGTCCGCTCGCCGTGTTCGTCGGTCGGATCACCCGACAGAAGGGGCTCGGTCACCTCGTCGCCGCCGCCCACCGCATCGACCCCGACATCCAGCTCCTGCTCTGCGCAGGCGCACCGGACACCCCCGAAATCGGGGCGGACACGGGCCGGTCCGTTGCCGACCTGTCCGCCGTGCGCCGCGACGTGCACTGGGTGCGGGAAATGCTTCCCACCGCGGACCTGCGGAACATCCTGTCCGCGGCAACAGTTTTCGTGTGTCCGTCGGTCTACGAGCCGTTGGGGATCGTCAACCTCGAGGCGATGGCCGCCGGGACCGCGGTGGTCGCGTCCGACGTCGGCGGCATCCCGGAGGTGGTGCAGGACGGGGTGACGGGTCGGCTGGTGCACTACAACGGCTACGAACCCGAGGCATTCGAGTCGGCGCTGGCCGCCGCGGTGAACGAGGTATGCGCCGACCGCGCGGCCGCGGCAGCGATGGGATCCGCGGGGCGGCGGCGCGCGGTCGCGGAGTTCGCCTGGGCCGAGATTGCCAGGCAGACCCTGGACGTCTACGCGGCCGCCATCGCGGGCTACCACGGCCGGTAGCTGGCCCCGTCTATCGCGGCCGGTAGCGGCCGACCGTCACCGATGCCGTCACCGCCACCGGTTCGGGCAGTGCCGCGATCGCATCGGCGCGCGAGAGCGCACCGGGATGCCGCGCGGAGGGACCCATCCCGACCAGCAGCAACGACTCCGCGTGGGTCAACCGCATCGGGTACTCCACCGAGGTCAGCGACAGCCGGTCGAAGTGCCCGGCCATCGCGGCACCGAGCCGTTCGGTCTTGTTCTCGTCGACCCGCACCAGCGACAGCAACGCCACCAGTTCCTGCAGGTGCCGCTCCGTCGGTGTCAACACCACGAGTTCGCCGTCCGCGCGCAGCACCCGGTGCAGTTCGGCGGCGTTGCGGGGCGCGAAGATCGACAGCGCGTGGCTGACCGCGTGATCGCGCACCGGCAGCTGCGTCCACACGTCGGCGACGACCGCGGACGCACGCGGGTGGCAGCGGGCCAGCCTGCGGGCCGCGGCCTTGGACACGTCGACACCGACGCCGGGGGCGCCGGGCAACGCGTCGAGCACCGTTGCGAGGTAGTGGCCGGTTCCCGCCCCAACCTCGAGGATCGCGGGATCCGAGATCCCGGCGGCGGCCGTCGCGGTGGCGACCGCCTCGCGGAGCGGGTCGAAATGACCTCCGTCGAGGAAGCCTGCGCGGGCAGCGATCATGTCGGCACTGTCGCCGCTGATCTTCGACGCGCCTGCGAGCAGGCTCACGTAGCCCTGTCTGGCGATGTCGAAGCTGTGCCCCCGGTCGCACAGCAGGGTGCGATCGGACTGGTCGAGATCGCCACCGCAGTGCGGGCAGCACAGCAGGGTCAGGACGTCGGCG
The DNA here is from genome assembly GCF_042720095.1 of Rhodococcus sp. NPDC058505. Lineage (NCBI taxonomy): Bacteria > Bacillati > Actinomycetota > Actinomycetes > Mycobacteriales > Nocardiaceae > Rhodococcus > Rhodococcus sp. NPDC058505. Next base: position 55,998 of record NZ_JBHXNB010000004.1, on the reverse strand, counting down.
AGCGCCATTCGGCTCCTCTCTCGGTTCCCGTCCGGGACCGGTCGCACCCAGCACGGGGCCCCGCCCGCCGGGTGGCGATGCGGGGCCCGGGTGCATCCGTGTACTGCACGAGGATTAGCTGGTGACGCCCTTGAGCTCGTCGCCGAGCGCGGCGGCTTCCTCCGGGGTCAGTTCTACGACGAGCCGACCTCCGCCCTCGAGCGGGACGCGCATGACAATGCCCCGTCCCTCTTTGGTTGCTTCGAGGGGACCGTCCCCGGTCCGGGGCTTCATGGCCGCCATTCCTGCTCCCTCCAGATCTTCTGCCGTCGTGACCCGGACTTTTGCCGGGTCCACGGGCCCATTCTTCCCTATCGCAACAATGGCCGGAAAGCTGCGTCGGGTTTGGCCCCCTCCGGCGGGTGTCCGGAGGTGCCCGGTCAGCGGCGGGGAACCCAACAGCCCGCGAGGTGGTCGTCCACCATCCCGACCGCCTGCATCAGCGCATATGCCGTGGTAGGGCCCACAAAACGGAACCCTCGACGTTTCAGTTCCCGCGCAAGCGCTGTCGATTCCGCGGTGACCGCGGGCACCTCGTCGACCGACCGCACCCGAGCCGGGCGTGGCGGCGGCGCGAACGACCACACCAGCGTGTCCAGGTCGGTGTCGGTCAGTGCGAGCACCGCACGGGCATTGCCGATCGCGGCCTCGATCTTCGCCCGGTTGCGGACGATCCCGGCGTCCCCGAGCAACCGCTCCACCTCGGCGGGCCCGAATGCCGCGACCGCGTCGACGTCGAACCCGGCGAAGGCGTCCCGGAAGGCGGTCCGCTTGCGCAGGATGGTGATCCAGGCCAGCCCGGACTGAAAGGCCTCGAGGCAGATCCGTTCGAACAGGGCGTCCCGTCCGTGCAGCGGCGCACCCCACTCGTGGTCGTGGTAGTCGCGGTAGAGCGTTGCCCCGGGGGCATCCACCGCCCACGGGCAGCGGACCCGCCCGTCCTCGGTCACGACGGCTCCCCGTCGCTGTCCGTCGCCGCCGTGTGCGGGGCCGCCGCCTGCATCCCGGTTCGGGCGTCTGCCAGTTGTGCCCGCAGCGAATCGATCTCGGCGCCGAGCCGGTCCAGCGCCCAGTCCACCTCGCTGGCCTTGTATCCGCGCAGCACCTGCTGGAACCGCAGATCCTGGACGTCGGCGCCGGTCACCTCCCGGGTGGGCAGCGCGGTGACGGTGGTCGCGGGCGGCAGCGGTGCCATCTGCTCGCCACGACCGAACGCCACGGACGCCACCAGGAACAGCACCCCACCGACGAGGGCCATGATGATCAGGTAGAGCAGGACCGTGAACATGGCCCCGATCCTGTCACGCCTCCCCGACAGCAGAGGCAAGGGACGGCAGGGTCAGGGGCGCAGCGTGTTCATCGGCGGCCGGTCGACAAGGGACACCTCCGTGGTGCGCGGCAGGAACGAGTCACCGTCGGCGAGGAACTGGGTCAGTCCCGCCTCCGAATCGTCCACCCCGCAGCGTCGCAGCATTGTCCCGATGATCTGCCTGCTCATCACGCCGAGCTCAACCAGCGGCCGGTTGCGGTGCTTGCGGACACCGAGGTTGACCTGGCCGATCGCCCGCAGGCCGAGCCGGTCGTAGGTGTCGAGCAGCAGGCCGATCTCGACGCCATAGCCGGGCGCGAATGGCACCGCGGACAGCAACTCCCGTGTGCCCGCATACTCGCCGCCGAGCGGCTGCAGCACCGAGGTCAGCTCGGGCCGCAGCGCCGCGAGCAGCGGCCGCGCCACCAATTCGGTGACCCGCCCGCCGCCGGTGGCGTCCTCGGTGCCGCCGACCCGCAGCGGCCGCCGGTAATAGCCCTTGACCAGGTGGATGCCGTCGACCGTCAGCAGCGGGCCGAGCAGCTTCGGCACGAACGCCGGGTCCGGGTTGATCAGGTCGGAGTCGACGAACGCGACGAGGTCGCCGGTCGTGGCGGCGAGCGACCGCCACAGGACCTCGCCCTTGCCGGGGACCGGGGCCAGCTCCGGCACCGCGTCCTCGCGGGACACCACGGTGGCGCCTGCGGCGGCGGCGCGGTCCGCGGTCTCGTCGGTGGACCCGGAGTCGAGGACGATCAACTCGTCGACCAGCCCCCCGAGCAGCGGATGAATCGTGTCGACGACCGCGGCGACGGTCCTCTCCTCGTTCAGTGCGGGCAGCACCACCGAGACGGTGCGGCCCGCCTTCGCCGCCTCCAACTCGGCGACGGTCCAGTCCGGGTGGTCCCAGCTGTTGGCCTCCAACCACGCCCGAGGTGCCCCGGCCGGGGTGGATCGCGACGCGGGCGCGGCCGTCCTCATGCCAGTCCCCGCACGGTGCGCACCGGCGCCCGGGTGCCGGCGATCGCGGCGATCATGTCGACGACGCGGCGGGTGGACGCGACCTCGTGCACCCGGAAGACCCGTGCGCCGTGCGCCGCCGCCCATGCTGTCGCTGCCAAGGTGCCCTCCAAGCGTTCGGCGAGTTCCACTCCGAGAGTCTCCCCGACGAAATCCTTGTTGCTCAGCGCCATCAGCACCGGCCATCCGGTTTTGACGAGATCGTCCACCCGTCGTAACAACTCGAGCCCGTGGAAGGTGTTCTTCCCGAAATCGTGGGTCGGATCGATCAGGATCGAGTCCCGCGGGACCCCCAACGCCAGCGCCCGCTCGGCAGCGGGCACCACCTCGTCGATGACATCGGTGACCACATCGGCGTATCGGACGCGGTGCGGCCGGGTCCGGGGCACGGCGCCACCGGTGTGCGAGCACACATACCCGGCGCCCAGTTCCGCGGCGACCGCGACCAGTTCGGGGTCGGCACCCGCCCAGGTGTCGTTGATCAGGTCGGCGCCTGCGCCGCACGCCAGCCGGGCGACCTCCGCCCGCCACGTGTCGACGGAGATGATCAGGTCCGGGTACCGGCCCCGGATGGCCTCGACGAACGGCACGACGCGGCGGATCTCCTCCGCGGCGTCCACCTCCGCACCCGGACCGGCCTTGACGCCACCGATATCGACGAGGTCGGCACCCTCGTCCACCGCCCGCCGGACGGCGGTCATCGCCGCCTCGTCGGTGAAGGTGGCGCCCCGGTCGTAGAAGGAGTCCGGGGTGCGGTTGACGATGGCCATCACCAGGGCGCGGTCCGTCGCGACGGGCCTGCCACAGAGCGTCGACGCCTGCGACGGCGAATCTCGGCGCGGCGCGGTGTCCGCTCGGGTGACGTGGGTCATGACTTCATGGTGTCATGCAGGCGTCGAGCGCCCGATCGACGTCCGCGGTGACCGTCAGTGCGTCCAGGGCGAGCTGCTGGACGAAGCCACCGGCACGGAGGCCGTCAAGCCAGGTCAGCAGTCCGGTGTAGTGCCCGACCGGGTCGAGCAGCACCATCGGCTTGTCGTGCATGCCGAGGTAGCCCGCCGTCCACGTCTCGAACAGTTCCTCGAGGGTGCCGATCCCGCCGGGCAGGGTGATGAAGGCGTCGGCGCGGTCCTCCATGATCTGCTTGCGCTCACGCATCGTGTCGGTGACGATCAGCTCGTCCGCATCGACGTCGGCAACCTCCCTGTGCACCAAGGCTTTCGGGATGACACCGATGGTGTTGGCGCCGTTGGCGCGGGCCGACTCGGCGACCGCACCCATCATCGACACGTTGCCGCCGCCGGACACCAGCTGCATTCCGCGGCGCCCGATCTCGGCGCCGAGCCGGGACGCGAGCGCAAGGAACGAGGGGTCGACGGGACCGGACGCGCAGTACACGCAGACCGCGATCGGGCGGCCGGTCACCACTCGTCCACCTCCTCGCGTGCCTCGGCCAGCTCCTCCCCGTCCTGGGACGCGACCACGATGGCCACGGCCTCGGCAACGCTGTCGGTGACGTGGATGAGGTCGACGTCGCCCGCGGAGATCTTTCCCTCCGCGACGAGGGTGGTGCGGATCCAGTCGACGAGCCCGCCCCAGAAGTGCGAGCCGATGAGCACGATCGGGAACCGGGTGATCTTGTTCGTCTGCACCAGCGTGAGCGCCTCAAACAGCTCGTCGAGGGTGCCGAACCCGCCGGGCAGGCAGACGAACGCCTGCGAATACTTGACGAACATCGTCTTCCGCGCGAAGAAGTAGCGGAAGTTCATGCCGAGGTCCACCCACTCGTTGAGCCCCTGCTCGAACGGCAGCTCGATGCCGAGACCGATGGAGAAGCCGCCGGATTCGCTGGCGCCCCGATTCGCGGCTTCCATGACACCGGGCCCACCGCCGGTGATGACCGCATAGCCGGCGTGCGCGAGCGCGGCGCCCAGTTCCCGGCCGAGCGCGTAGTCGGCGTGCTCCTCGGCGGTGCGGGCGGACCCGAACACGCTGACCGCGCGCGGCACCTCGGCAAGCGCGTCGAATCCCTCGACGAACTCGCTTTGGATGCGCAGCGCCCGCCACGGGTCGGTGTGCACCCACTCGGCGGGCCCCCGCCGGTCGAGCAGCCGCTGGTCGGCGGTGGAACGACCCGCCTTGCGGTCGCGCCGCAGCTGGACCGGGCCACGATTTTTGACCGTGGCGCTGGCGCGCTTGCCGGTGCTGCGCTTCGCGGGACGTCCTGGGGTCTTGTCTGGAGCCATGCGGCTCAGGCTATAGGGCCCGCCGCCGCGGCTGATCGGGGTCGAGCGCGACGGCGGCGCCGGGCATGGGTCGCTCAGTTGCTGAGGTAACCCCGCAGCACCGCGGTCACGTCGGTGATCTGCGCGGTCGGCACCCGTTCGTCGCGCTTGTGCGCGAGGTTCGGGTCGCCGGGGCCGTAGTTCACCGCGGGGATGCCGAGCGCCGCGAACCGGGACACGTCGGTCCAGCCGTACTTGGCGCGGACCCGTCCCCCCGCCGCGGCGATCAGGTCCGCCGCCGGCGGCGCCGTCAGGCCAGGCAGGGCGCCGGGTGAGCTGTCGGTCACCTCGAACCCGAGACCGAGACCGTCGACCACCTCCCGCACGTGCTCGACGGCCTGCTCCACGGTGCGGTCGGGCGCGAAGCGGAAGTTCACGTCGATCTCGGCGGCGTCCGGCACCACGTTGCCCGCAATCCCGCCCTCGATGCGCACCGCGGACAGGCCCTCCCGGTACCCGCAGCCGTCGATGTCCACCGACCTGGGCTGGTACTCGGACAGCCGCTGCAGCAGCGGGCCGAACTTGTGGATCGCGTTGTCCCCCAGCCACGACCGCGCCGAATGCGCGCGGGTGCCGGTGGCGGTCAGGCGCACCCGCAGCGTGCCCTGGCAGCCGGCCTCGATGAACCCGCCGGTCGGCTCCCCGAGCACCGCGACGTCGGCACGCAGCCACTCCGGCAGCTCGCGCTCGATCCGGCCGAGGCCGTTGTAGGTGGCCGCGATCTCCTCGCAGTCGTAGAAGACCAGCGTCAGGTCGTGGGCGAGGTCCTGCACGGTCGCCGCGAGGTGCAGGAAGACCGCGTCCCCGGACTTCATGTCGACGGTGCCGCAGCCGTGCAGCACGTCCCCCTCCGCCGAGTCCCGCTCCCGCCTGCTCGGCACGTTGTCGGCGATCGGGACGGTGTCGAGGTGCCCGGCGAGCAGCACCCGGCTCGGCAGCCCGAGACCGGTGCGGGCGAGCACCGCGTTGCCGCTGCGGATCACCTCGAAACCGATAGTCTGCTCGCGCAGCGCCAACTCGACGGCGTCCGCGATCAGCGCCTCGTCGCGCGAGACGCTCGGAATGTCCACGAGCGCGGCGGTCAGGTCGATCGGGTCGGCGTGCAGGTCCAGATTTGGCAGCGCAGTCACGCAGCCCAGCCTATTCCGGCGCACCCGCGCGGGTGCCCAGCGCCCGTTCACGGGACTAGGGTGTCACTACACGAGGGCCTGGTTCCGAGCGGAAGCGGAGGGCATCGTGCCGGACGAGAACAAGCATCGGAAGCTGCACCGTTCCCTGGTGGAGCGGATCTTGACCGGGGCGGGTGAGGCCGCATCGGCGGACCGGGCCAGCGCCTTCGCAGGCACCGGTCTTCCCCCTGCCGTGCAGCCGCTGATCGACAAGGTGGTGGACGGTCCGACGCGGGTCACCGACGCCGACGTCGCCGCGGCCGAAGCCGCCGGATACAACGAGGATCAGCTCTTCGAACTGGTCGTGTGCGCCGCGGTCGGTCGGTCGTCGCGCCTCTACCACGCGGGCCTGGCTGCGCTGGACGCCGCCACCGACCGGCGGGTCGACTGATGCGCCTGCGCATCCTCGACTCCGGCCACGACACGAGGACCAGGGTGCTGTTCGCCCTGATCCGGACGCTCTCCCGGCATCCGGTGCCGGATGCAGCCAAGATCGTCGCGTACCGGCCCGACTTCTACGGGACCCGCGCCAAGGAGTTCACCCACGAGGCGATGCGGGGGCCGTCCGCATGGTCGGTCGCCGACCGGGAACTCATGGCGGCCTACGTCTCGCGGGTAAACGAGTCCGCGTTCTGCGTCGGCGCGCACACCGCGACCGCGGCGCGCGCCTCCGGGGATCCGGGGCGGGTGCGCGCGGTTCTCACGGACCTGGAGTCGGCCCCCGTCGACGAGGGTCTTCGGGCGACGCTGCGGATGCTCGGCATCCTCACGCGGACCGGGACGGTGGGTGTCGCGGACCTGCGGGCGGTGGTGGACGCCGGGGTGCCACGCCAGCAGATCGAGGATGCGCTGGCCGTCTGTGTCGCCTTCGACACCACCAACCGGCTCGCCGACGCCTTCGGCTTCGCGCTGCTCCGTCCCGGGGACTTCGACGCCGGGGCGAAGTACCTGCTCCGGCGGGGCTACCGATGACCGCGCGTCACACCTCGTAGATCGCGCCGTCGAACCCGGCCCGGAACAGCCGCCCCGCGGAGAAGCCGGCGTCGCCGTCGCCGTAGGTGAGGACGCTGGACATCGGCAGCCCGGATGCGAGGACGCAATACCGGCCGGGGCCGTCGACGCGGAGGATCTGCCCGGACACATCGGTGGGGACCACCGGCCTGCCCTGCGGGTCGAGCACCAGGCCGTCCGGTGCGGCGATCACGTCCCCGCCGGTGAAGGTGACCACCGACTCCGGTGCGCCGGGGTTCGCGGTGGGAATCCGGCTGACGCCGGGGTCGGCGAAGGTCCGCGACACGTAGAGGTACCGGTCGTCGGCGCTGAGGGCTGCGCCATTGGCGCTGGGAAGCACCGCCCAGTCCGGCTGCACGACCCCGTTCGGCAGCACCCGGCCGACCAGTGAGCCGAAGTCGTTGGTGGCGTACACCGTGCCGTCCCCGGCGACGGCCAACCCGTTCGCCGCGCTGAGTCCGGACGCGAACGGCCGCACCGCGCCGGAGGTGACGTCGACGGCGACGATCCCGGCGGACCGGGTGACATCGCCGGTGAGGACGCGGGCGTCGGCGCCGTATCCGACGAGCAACGACCCGTCCGGTGTCCATGCGAGGCCCCCCGCGCCGCCGCTGGGGACGGTCGCGATCGGCACCGCCGGTGCCCCCGGCCGATCCAGCCGCAGGACCCGCCCGCTGGCCAGGTCGGTGACGTACAGTCGGCCCGCAGCGTCGACGGTCGCGCCCTCAAGCACCGCACCGGGCACGCTGCCCACGACCACCGGCGAACGCGCGTCGGGGCAGCCGGGCGCGGCCACCGCGGCGGGCGCGACGAGCGCCTGCGCGGCCAGCGTGCCGACGCTGATCGCCGCGGCCGCGGCGAGATATCCGATCCTGGTCCGTCGCATGACGGCACCTCCCTCGGGTGGGTCCGCTACCAGCGTTGCACGAGGTAGGCGGCGGTGCACGCGTCGCAGGGCGGTAACCTGGACACCCGTGAGCATTCAGGGAGCTACCGCAGTCGGTATTGCCAACGTGACCACGGGTGGGGTCGTCCTCGACACCTGGTACCCGGAGCCCGCGCTCGGCGAGGCCGCCGAGACCGGCACCGCCGTCCTCGACGGCGCCGACATCCCGGCCGAGCTGGCCGCGCTGACCGGCGAGGACACCGACCGCGGCGTCACCCGGGTCGCGGTGCGCACCTCGATCGCCGATCTGTCGGCCGCGCCCGTCGACGCGCACGACGCCTACCTGCGCCTGCACCTGATCTCGCACCGCCTGGTGCGGCCGCACGGGGTGAACCTCGACGGCGTGTTCGGTCTGCTCGCGAACGTGGTGTGGACCAACTTCGGTCCCTGCGCGGTCGACGGCTTCGAACTGGTCCGCGCGAAGCTGCGGGTCCGCGGCCCGGTCACCGTGTACGGCGTCGACAAGTTCCCGCGGATGGTCGACTACGTGGTCCCGTCCGGCGTCCGGATCGGCGACGCGGACCGGGTCCGGCTCGGCGCGCACCTGGCGTCCGGCACCACCGTCATGCATGAGGGCTTCGTCAACTTCAACGCGGGCACCCTCGGCAACTCGATGGTCGAGGGCCGAATCTCCGGCGGCGTCGTCGTCGACGACGGCTCCGACGTCGGCGGCGGCGCCTCGATCATGGGCACCCTCTCCGGCGGCGGCAAGGAGGTCATCTCGGTCGGCAAGCGCTGCCTGCTCGGCGCGAACTCCGGCCTGGGCATCTCCCTCGGCGACGACTGCGTCGTCGAGGCCGGCCTGTACGTCACCGCGGGTACCAAGGTCACCGGCCCGGACGGCACCGTCGTCAAGGCGAAGGACCTCAGCGGGCAGTCCAACATCCTGTTCCGACGCAACTCCGTCACCGGCGGCGTCGAGGTGGTCGCGAAGACCGGCACCGGTGTTGAGTTGAACGCCGCCCTGCACGCGAACGACTGACACCGCCGCGATGACCCGCCCCGAGGAACAGCCCACCCCGACCACGACCACGGAGGGCGACACCTCCCACCTCGGTCACGGCCTGAAGGTCCGTCATCTGACGATGATGGGCCTCGGGTCGGCGATCGGGGCCGGGCTGTTCCTCGGCACCGGCGTCGGCATCGCGAAGGCGGGGCCAGCGGTCCTCGTCTCGTACGTGATCGCGGGCATCATCGTGATCGCGGTGATGCGGATGCTCGGCGAGATGGGCGCCGCGATCCCCGCGTCCGGATCGTTCAGCCACTACGCCCGGATCGGCATCGGCGAATGGGCCGGCTTCACCTTGGGGTGGCTGTACTGGTTCATGCTGATCATGGTCCTCGGCGCCGAGATCACCGGTGCGTCCGCGATCGTGCACGGCTGGCTGCCCGGCGTCCCGCAGTGGGTGGTTGCGCTGGTGTTCGTGACCTTCTTCGCGGTGGTGAACCTGTCGAAGGTCCGCAACTTCGGCGAGTTCGAGTTCTGGTTCGCGGCGATGAAGGTCACCGTGATCATCGCCTTCCTGGTGATCGGGGTGCTGCTGGTGTTCGGCCTGCTGCCGGACACCGACCCGGTCGGTGCAACGAACCTGTTCGGCGAGGGCGGGTTCATGCCGAACGGCATCGCGGGCATCTCCGCGGGACTGTTGGTCGTCGCGTTCGCGTTCGGCGGCATCGAGATCGTCACCATCGCCGCCGCCGAGTCGAAGGATCCGGAACGGTCCATCGCGACGGCGGTCCGCAGCGTGGTGTGGCGGATCAGCGTCTTCTACCTCGGGTCGATCGCGATCATGGTGTTGGTGCTGCCGTGGAACTCCGAGCAGCTGCAGAGCGGCCCGTTCGTCGCCGTCCTGAACGAGGCGAACCTGCCGTACGTCTCCGGGTTCATGGAGCTGGTCGTGGTGGTGGCGTTGCTGTCGGCGTTCAACGCGAACGTGTACGGCACGTCCCGGATGGCGTTCTCCCTCGCCCGCGACGGGGACGGACCGGCCGCGCTCACCAAACTCTCCCCGACCGGGGTGCCGACGAACGCGGTGCTGGTGTCGGTGTTCTTCGGGTTCGTGTCGGTGCTGCTGAACTGGTTGCTGCCCGATTCGCTGCTCTCGATCCTGCTCAATGCCGTCGGTGCCGCGCTGCTGGTGGTGTGGATCTTCATCGTCGTCGCCCAGCTGCGACTGCGCAGGCGCATCGAGGCCGAGGGCCGGTTGACGGTGAAGATGTGGGGATTCCCGTACCTGAGCTGGCTGACCCTGACCGCCCTCGGCGGCCTGATCCTGTTGATGCTCACCGACACCGACGCCCGCAAGCAGTTGATCTCCACGGCGATCCTGACCCTGATCATCGCCGGACTGTCGGTGCTCAACGCGCGGCGCAGGAAGGCCAAGGCGCAGCTGCAGCCCTGACCGACCGTAGGGTCGACGAATGCCGCGCCGAGCACTGTTCGACCCCAGCGACCGGGACCGGTTCAACGCGGAGCGACAGCGTTTCGACTGGAGCCTGCTGCAGAACGGGTCGGTGCACCGCTACGACACGGCGTTCCACCTGCGCGCTGCCTGCGATCGGCTCGCTGGCCTCGGCTACCTGGTGCATCGGATCGACGGGAGCCGCTGGACCTCGGCGAGCGATATGTTCGACGCGCTCGCCGACGCGATGTCGTATCGCCGGTCCTACGGTGGGTCGACATCGGCGCTGGCCGACGTGTTCGCCGATGTCGGCGCGTTCGATTTCGGCAGTGACCCGGCGACGACGGGCACCGTCCTCGCGATCGCCGGATTCGATACCGTCGCAGGCACAGACCGGCGCACCGCACACCTGGTGCTGGACCATTTCGCCAGGGAGGCACGGTTGGCCGGGTTGTACGGACACCCGATGCTGTGCCTGGTCGAGTCGGCCGCTCGGGACCTCGGCCCGGTTGGCGGTGTTGACGTGCACCGCGGGAGCGTGTGGGACGCCGAGCCGGATCCGCCGTGGCCGTTCCATGACACCGACATCGTCGAGCACCTCGTGCACGCCTACCTCACCGAGCCCGCGGGAGCCGAGTACGTTGCCGCGCTCCGGGAGGTTCTCACGGATGCACTCGCCGGGATCGGCCGGTGGCAGGTGGTCGGTCCGGCACCGGTGCCCGAATCCACCGCCCGATTTCATGAGCGATACCGCTCCGAGCCGCCGCCCGTGGGAACTCGTCTGATGGAGGTGTCGATCGGCATTCGAGGCGAGGGCGACCACACGGCACTCGCCGACAAGCTCGTCCGCGTCGTGCATGACGCGGGGTTGCAGTTCGACGAGGTGATCTCGGGGTTCCACCCGGCGGGCAGCGAGGCACGAGAGGCGGCGCTGACCCGGTTCCCCGAGCTGCGCTGACATAGCAGTGCGGTGATCTCGTCAGGATGTCACGGCACCTCCCCGCCCGTCGCCGCCCCGCCACCCTCGCCACCGCCACCGGTGCGGCGATGCCGATACCCCTCACAATTCGGATCCCACTCCGCCCGCCACGCCTGCAGATCGGCCGCATTGCGGGCGGTGATCACGCCATGCAGGATCCCGAACAACTCGTCGAGATGGTGCCGATGGTTGACCCGCGGCGTTCGAGTCGGGTCGATATGCGCGGGCGGCGTCCACTCGGTTCGACCGGGATGACCCGAGCCGGGACCCGCGACCGCGGTCCCCCAGCCACCGGGACCGTCCTTCACCAGCGCGTGACAGCCATCGCACACGAGATCGAGGGAATCGATGTCGGTGCGGCCGTTACGATCCCACTCGACGAGATGATGGACGGCGGTCATCGTCGCGGGCGCATCGCAGCCGGGCCGGGTGCACCCCCTCGACGCCGCAATCAACGCCAAACGCTGATCCGCCGAAGCCAACCGTTTCGCCCGACCAAGGTGCAGCGGCCGACCCGCGTGATCAAAAAGCACCAGCACCGGATGCGCCCGCTCCGCAAGCCGCAGCGCATCGGTGATCGGGACGATCCCCCCGGAAGCGGTGGTGACCACCCCCGACGCCTCCTCCAACTGCCGCAGGGTCATCGTGATGATCGCCGTCGCGGGCAGCCCCCGATGCCGACCCAACGCCCCCGACCCGAGCAGGTGCCGCAACCCGACCTGCAACGCATCATGATTGCGCTGACTGGTCGTGCGGGTATCGCGGGCCGCCGCCCGCACCATCGCATCGTGATCGAGATGCTCGGCCTCGCAATCCCCGGACGGGGAGTCCGGGTCGTCGGGGTTGTTCATTCCCGGCCGGGCCATCTTCGCCAGCAGCGGCTCGAGCAGCGCCCGCGTCTGCGGGTCGAGCAACCCGGAGATCGGGGTCATGAGGTCGGCCCGTTGCCTCCCGACCCGCAACCCGCGTTGCCTGGCCCGGTCGGCATCGGAGAAGTTCCCGTCCGGATTCAGGTACGCGAGCAGGTCAAGACCCGCCCGCAGGACGTACTTCGGGTCGGCCTGCCGCGCGACCATCGCCAGGACCGCCTCCGCCGCCTCGCGCTTCGCGTCGTCGACGGACGCCGGGATCTGTCGCATGATCTCCCGGACCGCCTCGACATGCTTGAGCCCGATCTCGCCCTCGCGCAACGCTTTCGCGGTGTCCGGGTACACCGCCCGCAGGCCCTCACCACGGCAGTCGTGCCAGGTGCCGGTGTCCTTCGCGGACCGCAGCCGCGACTGCGCCTGCGACTCGCTGATCCGGACGGTCTTGACCAGAAACTCGACCGGCGACCTGACGTCGAACACCGCGTGCAGCGACCGTTCGGCGGATTCGACGAGAACCTGCTGATCGGCGGCCACCAGCTTCCGCATCGACCGCTCGAGGCGCTGCAGCACATGAACGATGTCGTCGTTGGACAGGCCGGTCAGCCCGTCTCCGAGGAGACGGTCGACGGCGGCGTCGAGGGCGGACAGGTGCTCGTCCACCCGCTCCACCGACCCCGCAGCCCCCGAACTCATGTTCGAAGTTTACTGCGGGGGTACGACATGTTTCCCGGAACTGAACAGCTCACCCACCGCGGCGCACTCAGTAGGGGCAGGCACTTCCCGAATCAGAGTGCGTTGATCCGCCGATAGGCGGTTCCCCCGACTGGGGTTCGTGGTGCCTACTGGGTGATGTGGCGGCAGACCAGCATGTGGTGGGCGCCCCTTTGAAAGCGATACTCGACCTCAACGACTTCACCCTCGACACCACGGCCCCGAAGATCGGTGAGCAGTGTGTCTAGGTGTGGGTAAAGTGCCGCGGATCCGGAAGCCACCAGAGGGAAGATCCGCACCTCGCTGCGAGAGACGCGCATTAGTTCGGTGAGCGCTTCGAGGTGGAAGGTCAGATCGAGACGATCGGAATAGCTGAACAGCAGGTGGGAGCTGACTACGAGGTCGAAGCTGGCATCGGGGAACGGCAAGGCAGGTAGCCGCCCTGCCACGTAGTGGTGCGGGTTCCGAGTGATGTCTGCGGCGAACTCCTCGACCGCGTGCTGGCGCAGGCGAAGATGCTCATCGGGGTCCGCGAAGAATGTCCAGTCGTAGTGCTCCAAGTTGGCACGGATGTAGCGGTTCCCACGGCAGGTTTCGGCTGCCACAATGCCGGCCAACTGCTCGGCCTTCCGATCGAAATAGGCCATGTCACATGCCGTCGCGTCACCGCCAAGGCGGTTCACAGCACTGGTGAGACCTGCTGCACCGCCGGGGCAGTCCAGGATCTTCCGAGACAGGTCACGCTCGGTGAGATTGAACATGGCCTTGTACTCGTCGAGTGAACGGGAACTGATCAGCATCTCGCCGATCCCAACCGTGGGGGACTGGTCGCCGTCGCGGGTCATCTGGGTGGTTTCCTCTCGAATTGAGGCCACCCCATCGCGCCAGCCGGTATCACCGCGGGAAGCGAGTGCAATCGGCCACCAGAGAGGCGGCCGAAGGATCACAGTCGATCAGGCCGCTACGGAGCGCGGCCACCAGGACTGTGTGCGGATAATCACCACCTCATTAAACACGGCCGAGAAGCTGAACCCGGACATGCCCAGGTTCATCGGAGCGGCGCCCGCGTCAGCGCTCAATCTGTGTGGTGGACCGGTGCCGGACCGCGAAGTTCACCGACCGGGCGATGAAGCACATCTCGTTCGCCTTCTGGTGCAGCGACTCGATCTGGGCCAGCAGGTCCGCGTCGAGGGCGCCGCGTGGGTCCAGGTCGCGCACCGTGACCTCGGGGTTGAGCGTGACCTCGGTGAACTGTCCTGCGCCGCTGGGTTCCTCGGCCATCGTCCCGGTGGGACGGTCGGTGTACCCGGTGACCACGACCCCGGCGGACGCGGCCAGGCTGAGGAACCAGAGCATATGGCACTGAGCCAGCGAGGCGACCAGCAGTTCCTCAGGGTTCCACCGCTCGGGGTCACCCCGGAAGGCGGGATCCGAGCTGCCGGGCAGATCGGGTTTCGCCGGGGCCGATACTCGGTGCTCGCGGCCATAGGCGCGGTGATTGGCCGTGCCGACGCCCCGATTCCCGGTCCAGGCGACGGTAAGGGCGTAGTGGTGTTCGCGCACGCGCCGATCCTCGCAGATCAGTGCGAACTGCTGGCCACTGTCCGGGAGTACGTGTCCAATTGCAGCTTTCAGCGTTGCCTGGATCGGTAGTTGTCGTTCTCCTGCCGCGGGACTGCTGCACAATCGGTTCATGGGGGAACAGGCTGATCGGCTTGCACGTGGCGAGTGGTACCTCGATGACGCGGAGCTGAGTGAGCGGCGCATGGACTGCTGGCGTCAGCTCGACTCCTTCAACGGCGCAGCCGCAGGGGACGAGTCCAGACGTGTCGAGGTTCTCGCCAGTCTTCTCGGTGAGGTCGCCGATGAAGCCGTCGTCGTGCCGCGGTTTCAGTGCAGCTACGGATACAACATCCGGCTCGGTGCGAACTCCTTCGTCAACGCGAACGCATTTTTCATGGATGACGCGACGATCACCATCGGCGCGAACGTCAGAATCGGTCCGGGTGCGCAGTTGATGACAGCTCTGCACCCTGTCGACGATCATCGCCGTCGCCGTGAGGGGTGGGAGCGCGCCGCACCGATTGTCATCGGCGAAAACACCTGGCTCGGGGCCTCGGTGACTGTCGGTGCAGGGGTTTCCATCGGCCGCAACACCGTCATCGGCGCCGGGAGTGTGGTGCTACACGACATACCTGATCACGTCGTCGCCGCAGGTTCACCGGCAGTGGTGATCCGAAAGACCCCTACTGAGGGTGATCTCGAGACGCCAGGTGCGCCCAATCGATCCCAGAATCCAGATACCTCGCTCTGAGGGAAGCACAAGGGATCCCGGAGAACACCATTCATGCCCCCTGTCGGCGCCTACTCAGACTGGAGCGTGCCGCGTCCCCACCGGACACGGACGACCGACGGAACGCCCCTGCCACCGAATCGACGGATCCGCCGCATCAACCCCGCCACGCCGGTTCCCCGACGTAGGGTCGGCGACATCGATAACCCGTTCCCGAACAGGAGTTCCCGTGAGTTTCGTTCTCGTCGAGCGGCCCCGTGAGCACGTCGCGCTGGTCACCCTGAACCGGCCCGAGCGGATGAACGCGATGGCGTTCGACGTGATGATCCCGCTGAAGGAATCCCTCGAGGCGATCAGCAACGACAGTTCGGTGCGCGCGGTGGTGCTCACCGGCGCGGGCCGCGGCTTCTGCTCCGGCGCCGACCAGACCTCGGCGGGCCCGATCCCGCACACCGACGGCCTGACCCGGCCGACGATCGCGCTGCGGTCGATGGAACTGCTCGACGAGGTGGTGCTGACGCTGCGGCGGATGCACCAGCCGGTGATCGCGGCCGTCAACGGCGCGGCGATCGGCGGCGGCCTGTGCCTGTCGCTGGCCGCGGACATCCGCATCGCGTCCTCCGAGGCGTACTTTCGCGCGGCGGGCATCAACAACGGCCTGACGGCAAGCGAACTGGGCCTGAGCTACCTGCTGCCGCGGGCCATCGGCTCGTCCCGCGCCTTCGAGATCATGCTGTCCGGGCGGGACGTCGACGCCGCCGAGGCCGACCGGATCGGCCTCGTCACCCGGCTGACCGGGCCGGAGGATCTGCTCGACGAGTGCTTCGACCTCGCGCAGCGGATCGCGTCGTTCTCCCGCCCCGGCGTCGAGCTGACGAAACGGACCCTGTGGTCGAGCCTGGACGCGTCCTCGATGGCCCAGCACATGAACCAGGAGGGCCTCGGTCAGCTGATGATCCGGCTGCTGACCGACAACTTCGAGGAGGCGACCGTCGCCCGCAGGGAGAAGCGGGAGCCGGTGTTCCGCGACCGCACATAGCTCCCGTCTGGACGCGCCGGGCCGAGTGCGGCAGGGTCGGGGCATGGGCGACCGAGACGTCGACACCGGCAACATCCGACCCATCGAGTCGGGCATCGTCACCGACTTCACCGACCGGATGAGTTACGGCTCGTACCTCGACCTGGGCACCCTGCTCGGGGCGCAGCATCCGGTCAGCGTCCCCGAGCACCACGACGAGCTGCTGTTCATCGTCGCCCACCAGACGAGCGAGCTGTGGCTGAAGCTGACGCTGCACGAACTCGCTGGCGCGAAGTCGGCGCTCGCCCGCGACGACATCGCGGTGGCGTTGAAGTGCATCGCGCGGGTCAAGCACATCCAGCGGTCGCTGACCGAGCAGTGGTCGGTGCTCGCGACGCTGACCCCGACCGAGTACTCACAGTTCCGCGGGTTCCTCGGCAACGCATCGGGTTTCCAATCGTTCCAGTACCGGGCCGTGGAGTTCATCCTGGGGAACAAGAACGCGGGCATGCTGCCGGTGTTCGAGTCCGCCCCGGCCGCGCACGCCCTGCTGTCCCGGCTGCTCGACGAACCGAGCCTGTACGACGAATTCTGGCGGCACCTGCACCGCGCCGGGCTGCCGGTCCCGGAGTCGGCACTGCACCGGGACGTCCGGGCGCCCTACGCCGCCAACCCGGATCTGCTACCGCTGATCCGGGGCGTCTACGAGCATCCCCACGACCACTGGTCGGCGTACGAGTCGTTCGAGGAACTGGTCGACCTGGAGGAGAACTTCCAGCTGTGGCGGTTCCGGCACCTGCGGACCGTGCTGCGCATCATCGGCACCAAGCCCGGCACCGGCGGGTCGAGCGGGGTGGGATTCCTGCAGCGCGCCCTGGATCTCACGTTCTTCCCGGAACTGTTCGCGGTCCGCACCGAAGTGGGACGGTGAACCGGTGACCGGGATCGGACGATGACGACCATCGCGGTGCGGGAGGCCTGGATCGGCCGGTGGACCGGCCCGACCCGGTTCACGCTGCGCGGCGGCCGGATCGGATCCGACGCACCCGAGCGGCCCGCCGACCCGGCGACCGATCTCCCCCTCGACGGCACCCTCTTCCCCGGGTTCCGCGACGCGCACGTGCACCTCAACCTCGTCGACGCCCGTGCCCTGTTCGCCGGCGGTCTCGACGAGGTGCACGACCTCGGCGCCCGGCTCGACGCGGCCGCCGGGTGGCGGCGCGGGGATCCGCCGCCCGGGCTGCCGCGGATCAGGTTCGCCGGGCAGTTCCTCACCGCACCCGGCGGCTATCCGAGCGACCGGGCCTGGGCCGCAGCCGGATCGGTCCGGGAGGTCACCGGGCCGGACGATGCGGACGCGGCGGTCACCGAGCAGGTCTGTGTCGGGGCGGATTTCATCAAGGTCACGGTGAATTCGGCGGCCGGTCCGGTGTTCGACGACGACACCCTTGCCGCGGTGGTTGCGGCCGCGCACCGGCTCAGTCGCAGCGTCGTCGCGCACGCCGAGGGCGACGGTCAGGCGGCCCGGGCGGTCGCCGCGGGCGTCGACGTCCTCGCGCACACGCCGTGGACCGAACGGCTCGGCGACGATCTGATCCGCGCGGCCGCCGCCTCGATGCGCTGGATCAGCACCCTCGCGATCCACGACGGCGCCGACCGGCTGTGCGCGGTCGACAACCTGCGCCGCTTCCACGCGGCGGGCGGACGCGTGCGCTACGGCACCGACCTCGGCAACGGCGACCTGCCGCTCGGCGTCAATGCGGCCGAGATCGCGGGGCTGTTCGACGCCGGGCTGACCCGAGCCGAGGTCCTCGCCGCGTTGATCGACGGCGACGCGGCCGCACGGTTCGCCGCCGGGCCGCGACGGATCTGCTGGGTGCCCGGTGTCCCGCCACCCGACGACCGCGACTTCGCCACCTGGCTGACCGGCTCCCGGGTGGCCACCGGCACCGACCTGGAGGAAGCGCAGTGACCATCGACGACCTCGCCGCCGCAGCACACGCCATGGACGCCGCCGACCCGCTGCGCGACTGCCGCGCGCTGTTCCACGGCATCGACGAGTCCGACGTGGTGGCCTACCTGGACGGCAACTCGCTCGGCAGGCCGACGATCGAGGCGACCGAGGCGATCACCGCTGCCGTCACGCAGTGGTCGGAGCGGTTGATCCGCGGCTGGGACGAGCAGTGGTTCGACCTACCGGTCACGATCGGCGATCGGCTCGGCCGGGTCCTGCTCGGTGCGGCGCCGGGCCAGACCACGATCGGCGACTCGACCACCGTGCTGCTGTACAAGCTGGCGCGCGGCGCCCTGGCGCTGCGGCCCGGCCGCACCGAGATCGTGCTCGACACCGACAACTTCCCCACCGACCGATACGTCCTCGAGGGGATCGCAGCCGAGGTGGGCCTCGAGTTGCGATGGATCACCGTCGATCCCGCCGCAGGAGTGGAGGCGGACGCGGTCCGCGACGCGGTCTCCGACCGGACCGCCCTCGTGGTGCTCAGCCATGTCGCGTACCGGTCGGGGTTCCTCGCCGACGCCGAGTCGATCACCCTGGCCGCGCACGCCGCGGGTGCTCTGGTGCTGTGGGACCTGTGCCATTCGGTGGGCAGTGTGCCCATCGAACTCGACGCCTGGGGTGTCGACTTCGCGGTCGGCTGTACCTACAAGTACCTCAACGGCGGTCCCGGCTCGCCCGCCTTCGGGTACGTGCACGCCGCGCACCAGGAGGCGTTCCGGCAGCCGATCTGGGGCTGGATGGGACGCCGAGATCCATTCGAGATGGCCGCCGGTTACGTTCCCGCCGAAGGGATTCGGCGCCTGATCAGCGGCACCCCCGCGGTGCTCGGGATGATCGCGATGCGGTCGACGATCGACCTGATCGACCGGGTCGGCATCGATGCGGTGCGGGCGAAGTCGATTCGGCTGACCGAGCACGCGCTCGACCTGTGCCGCGACCTCGTTCCCGGGGCCCGCGTCGGCTCACCGCTGGACCCGGCCCGCCGCGGCGGGCACGTCACCCTCGACCATCCCCGCTTCCGCGAGGCGCTTCCCCGCCTCTGGGATCGCGGGGTGCTCCCCGACTTCCGGGCCCCCGAGGGACTGCGGCTGGGACCGAGCCCGCTGAGCACCTCGTACACCGAGGTGCTCACCGGGGTCCGCACGATCGCCGAGGTGCTCGCCGACCCGTGACCGGTCAGTGCCCCCGCGACTCGCGCCGCGCCAGCGCCCCGAACACCCCGGCCGCGGCCGCGAAGAACACCGCCCCGACCCACGGCGCGAGGACGGCCGACGCGAGCACCCCGGTGACCGCGAACAGCGCAACCTGCACGACGAGGCGGCGCGGGTTGGGCAGTCGCCGGGTCGAGGTCGGCGCCATCCACACCGCCCAGATTCCGGCCGCGACGACGGGCAGCGCGACCGCGGCCAGCATGCGCACCGGGGTGGAGTCGCCGATCGCGGCGCCGGTGAGCGCAAGCACGGTCAGCATCGTCAACTCCAGCAGGAACGACGCCGCAGCCAGCGGCCCGACCGCGACGTCCGGGCGTCCGCTCGCGGTGTCGGTCACGACGCGACCCGGATCAGCAGCTTCCCGAAGTTCGCGCCGCGCAGCAGCCCGGCGAACGCCGTCGGCGCGTTCTCGATGCCGTCGACGACGTCCTCCCGGTACCGGACCTGCCCGTCCCGCAGCCACGCCGCCATCTCCGCGAGGAAGTGCACGTAGTGGTCCTTGACGAACTCCGACTGGATGAACCCGCGCACCGTCAGGCTCTTGGTCAGGATCCGGCTCATCAGCGCCGGCGCGTGGTCCGGCCCCGGCGGTGTCTCGGTCGCGTTGTACTGAGCGACCAAGCCGCACACCGGAACCCGCGCGTAGGTGTTGAGCAGCGGCAGTACCGCATCCCACACCGCGCCGCCCACGTTCTCGAAGTAGACGTCGATGCCGTCGGGGCAGGCCGCGGCGAGCTGGGCAGCGAAGTCGGGGGCGCGGTGGTCGACGGCGGCGTCGAAGCCCAGCTCCCTCAGGTGGGCGACCTTCTCCGGCCCGCCCGCGATACCCACCGCCCTGGCACCCTTGATCCTCGCGATCTGACCGACCGCGGACCCGACCGGCCCGGTGGCGGCCGCGACAACGACGGTCTCCCCGGGCCGCGGCTTCCCGATCTGCAGCAGCCCCGCGTACGCGGTGAACCCCGGCATGCCGAGCACACCGAGCGCCGTCTCCACCGGCGCCGCGGCGGGGTCGAGCCTGCGCACGTGCGCGGCGTCGGCAACCGAATGGGTCTGCCACCCCGAGAACGACAGCACCACGTCACCGGCCGCGAAGCCGGGTGCGCGCGACTCCAGCACCCGGCACACGGTGCCGCCGACCATGACCGCGCCCAGCGGCACCGGCTCCGCATAGGACTCCGCCTCGCTCATCCGGCCCCGCATGTACGGATCGAGGGACAGGTACAGCGTCTCGAGCAGCAGCTGGCCGTCGCCCGGCGTCGGGACCGGCCCCGATTCGACTCGGAAATCGGTGGGCTTCGGCTCGCCAACGGGACGGGACGCGAGCACGATTCGAGTGTTCTCGGCAGGCAGGCTCATCCTGCCGAGGCTAGTCCGCCGCCCCTCGCCCCGCACGGGACGCGCTCAGCCGAGCAGCGTCTTCTGCACCTTCCCCATCGCGTTGCGCGGCAACGCGTCGACGACGCGGATCTCGCGGGGCCGTTTGTGCGCGGACAGGTCGCCTGCGACGTGCGCGATCAGCGCGTCGGGGTCGACGCCGTCGCCGACGACGAACGCGACGATCCGCTGCCCGAGATCGTCGTCGGGCAGCCCGATCACGGCGACCTCGGTGACGCTCGGATGCCCGAGCAGACTGGCCTCGACCTCCCCGGCACCGATCCGGTAGCCGCCGGACTTGATCAGGTCGGTGGACTCGCGACCGACGATGCGGTGGACTCCGCCCGCGTCGATGGCGGCGACGTCACCAGTGATGAACCAGCCGTCCTCCGTCCAGGAGGCCGCGGTGGCGTCGGGCCGATTCAGGTAGCCGTCGAACAGCATCGGCCCGCGCACCTGCAGGCCTCCGATCGACTCGCCGTCGTGCGCGGCCGGCAGCCCGTCCTCCCCCACGATGCGGGTCGTCACGCCCTCGACGGGCACCCCCACCCAGCCGGGCCGCCGTTCGCCGTCGACGCGGGTGGACAGGGTGATCATCGTTTCGCTCATCCCGTACCGCTCGATCGGGGTCAGCCCGGTCAGCGCCGTGATCCGCTCGAAGACCGGTACCGGCAGCGGCGCGCTGCCGGAGACCAGCAGCCGCGCCCCGGCAAGGGCCCGCGCCGACTCCGCGTCGCCGGCGATTCGCGACCACACCGTCGGCACCCCGAAGTACAGGGTGCCGCCTGCTGCGGCGTACGCGGCGGGGGTCGGGGTTCCGGTGTGCACGAGCCTGCTGCCGACCCGCAGCGCCCCGAGCACACCGAGGACCAGGCCGTGGACGTGGAACAGCGGCAGCCCGTGCACGAGGACGTCCCGCTCGGTCCACTGCCACGCCTGCGCGAGCCCGTCGAGCCCGGCCGCGATCGCCCGGCGGGACAGCAGCACGCCCTTCGGTGCGCCGGTGGTGCCCGAGGTGTAGAGGATGAACGCGATCGACGCCGGGTCGGGTTCGGGGTGGGTGTGCCAATCCCTGGCGTGCAGCCGCACCGGGACGACGGGCAGCGTCGTCCCCTCGGGGGCAGCCCCGAGCCACGCCTGCGCACCGGAGTCGGTGAGGATGTGGTCGCGTTCGGCCTGCCCCGAGTCCGGCGGCACCGGCACCACGGTGACACCGGCGAACAGGCAGGCCACGATCGCCACAACGGTGGACGCGGTCGGTTCGGCGAGCACCGCGACCCGCCGCGCCCCGGCCAGCCTGCGGGCCAGCGCGCCCGCACCACCGACGAGGTCACTGCGGGAGAGGACCTGGCCGTCGATCGTGACGGCGTCGGGGACATCGTCGCCTCGGGCGACGGCAAGGGGGTTCAGCGAACGCAGCAGCACGCCCGCCAGCCTGTCACACTCCTACGCCCGGCTCACCAGCTGACGCATGAAGAAGGTGAGGTTCGCGGGCCGCTCCGCCAGCCTGCGCATGAAGTAGCCGTACCACTGGCCGCCGTACGGGACGTACACCCGCACCCGCGCACCGGTGCCCGCCAGCCGCCGCTGCTCGACGTCGCGGATGCCGTAAAGCATCTGATGCTCGAACCGGTCAGCTCCGCGACCCGCGCGCGCCGCCGCGGCCCGGGCGGCCTCGATCATCGCCGGGTCGTGGGTGGCGACCATCGGGTATCCCGCTCCGTCCATCAGCGTCGCCAGGCACCGCAGGTACGACGCATCCACCTCCGCCACGGTCTGGTACGCCACCGACGACGGCTCCCGATATGCGCCCTTGCACAATCGGATTCGGGACTGCGGACCTGCCAGGTCGCGGCAGTCCCCCGAGGTCCGCCGCAGGTAGGCCTGCAGCACCGTCCCCAGCGAGGGGAAGTCGCGGCGCACCTCGGCGACGATCGCGAGGGTCGAGTCGGTGGTGGTGTGATCCTCCGCGTCGACGGTCACCCACACCCCCGCCGCCTGCGCGGCCTCACACAGGGCGCGCGCATGGTCGAGGGCGATCCGGTCCCCGTCCCCGGGCAGCGCCCGACCTAGCGCGGACAGCTTCACCGACACCTCCAGCCGGCGCGGCTCCGACCCGCCCGCCTGCGGCAGATCACCGAGTTCGCCTAGCAGCGCTCGGTATTCGTCGACGGCCGCGCGAGCCTGCGCGCGGTCGACGGTGTCCTCCCCCAGGTGGTCGACGCTGACCGACAGGCCCGAGTCCAGCAGTGCGCGCACGACGTCCGACGCCTCCGCCCTGCTCTCGCCCGCAACGAACCGGGTGACCAGCGACCGGGTGCCGGGGGCGTGGGTGATCGCCGACCGCACCCGGGGTGAGCGTGCCGCGGCCAGGATCGCCGGGCGCAGCGGGTTGGCCACCTCATGCCTCCGGGCCCATGTGCGGGTAGCGGTGGTCCGTCGGCGGCACGAACGTCTCCTTGATCGTGCGTGCCGACGTCCAGCGCAGCAGGTTCAGCGGCGACCCCGCCTTGTCGTTGGTGCCGGACGCCCGCGCACCGCCGAACGGCTGCTGGCCGACCACCGCACCGGTGGGCTTGTCGTTGACGTAGAAGTTCCCCGCGGTGAATCGCAGTGCCGCCGAGGCCCGTTCGACGGCCGCCCGATCATCGGCGATCACCGACCCGGTGAGGGCGTACGGCGCGGTCCGGTCCACGACACCGAGCAGGTCGTCGAACGCGGCGGGCCCGGCGTCGTCGTAGACGTGCACCGACAGGATCGGCCCGAAGTACTCGGTGGCGAAGGACTCGTCGCCCGGATCGTCGGCGAGCAGCACCGTCGGCCGGACGAACCAGCCGACCGCGTCGTCGTGGGTGCCGCCGACCGCGACCTTCACCCCCGCCGCGCCACGGGCCCGCTCAATGGCCGCGACACTCTTGTCGTAGGCGGCCCGATCGATCAGCGCCCCACCGAAGTTCGCGAGGTCGGTGACGTCACCATAGGCGAGTTCGTCGACCTCGGCGAGGAAGTCCGCGCCCATCTCGTCCCACACCGAGCGCGGGATGTAGGCGCGGGACGCGGCGGAGCACTTCTGCCCCTGGTACTCGAACGCCCCGCGGATCAGGGCCGTGCGCAGCACATCCGGGTTCGCGGACGGGTGCGCGACGATGAAGTCCTTGCCGCCGGTCTCCCCCACCAGCCGCGGATATCCGCGGTAGCGGCCGATGTTCGCACCGACCTCCCGCCACAGGTGTTGGAACGTCGCGGTCGAACCGGTGAAGTGGATGCCCGCCAGCCTCGGATCACCCAGCACCACCTCGGACACCGCGACACCGGACCCGGTGACCAGGTTGATCACCCCCGGCGGCAGGCCCGCCTCCTCCAGCACCTTCATCGTCCAGTAGGCCGCCAGCGTCTGGGTGGACGCCGGCTTCCACACCACCGTGTTGCCCATCAGCGCGGGTGCGGTGGGCAGGTTGCCCGCGATCGCGGTGAAGTTGAACGGGGTAACGGCGTAGACGAATCCCTCGAGCGGGCGGTACTCCATCCGATTCCACACCCCCGGACTCGAGGCGGGCTGCTCGGCGAGGATCTGCCGCGCGAAGTGCACATTGAACCGCCAGAAGTCGACGAGTTCGCACGGGGAGTCGATCTCGGCCTGCTGGACCGACTTGGACTGCCCGAGCATCGTTGCGGCAACGAGGGTTTCACGCCACGGCCCGGACATCAGGTCCGCAGCGCGCAGCAGGATCGCGGCCCGCTCATCGAACGGCAGCGACCGCCATTCGGGGGCAGCGGCGACCGCCGCGGTCACGGCCGCGTCGGCGTCCTCGTGGGTGGCGCCGGTCAGGGTGCCGAGCACGGCGGCATGCCGGTGCGGCTGGACGACGTTGACCCGCTCGCCCCGCCCGAACCGGTGCACGCCGCCGATCACGTGCGGCAGGTCCGCGGGCGCCCCGGCCAGTTCGGCGAGCTCGGAGGCGAGGATCGTGCGCTCACGGCTGCCCGGCGCGTAGGAGTGGACCGGCTCGTTGACCGGCGAGGGAACCGACGTGACGGCATCCATGCTGCCTCCTGCCCGCGGTGACGCTGCAGGGGCGGTACCCCGGCAACGAGGAACTCCGCCCCCAGGCTAGCGCAGGAGCGGAGCCTGCGGAGCGACCGGAAAGCAGGAGCGGAGCCTGCGGAGCGACCGGAAAGCAGGAGCGGAGCCTGCGGAGCGACCGGAAAGCAGGAGCGGAGCCTGCGGAGCGACCCGAGGCAGCAGGAGCGGAGCCTGCGGAGCGACTCAGTTCTTGATCTCGCGATGGTCCCAGGCCGGGTCTGCCAGGAACTGCGGCGCGGGCCCGGTGAACGCGCGGGCCGCCTCGTCGTCGCCGCGCAGGGTGTGGTCGAGCCAGGCGGTGAGGTAGCCGCGGAACCCGCCCCCGTCGCGGGGCCAGGTGTGTGCGGTGCCGAGCAGTCTGCCCCGCGTCGCCGGGCCGGGGACGGCGTCGAAGTAGCCCTGTTGCGCGGCCGCGGTGGACACGGGATCGGCCGCGCCGGTGAGCAGGAGGACCGGGCCGGTGAGCGCGGCGGTGTCGATGGCGTCGGTCGGCTCGGTGACCCACATCGGGTCGGGCAGGTTCAGCAGCGCGGTTGCGGTGATCCGGCCGTTCGACCGGGTGGTGGCGTTGACCGCCCCACCCGCCCCCTGGGAGTGGCCGAGGGCCGCGATGCGGGTGACGTCGAGCCGATCGTGCAGCGCACTGTCCGGGTCGGTGTCCAGCGCGAGCACCTCGTCGAGGGCGTCGAGCATCTCGGCCCCGTCACCGGTGTCGCAGCTGTTGGCGACGACCACGACGAAACCCCAGGACGCCAGGTGCCGCAGCAGCGTCTCGTACTGGCGTGAGGTGGCGTGACTGCCGTTGCCGAACGTGACGACCGGGTGCCGGACGCCATCGCCGTCGCTGTCGCCGTCGTTGTCGCGGACCGGGTGGAACACCTCGTACCGGGTGCCGGGGGGCGGCCCGTCGGACGGTGCCGGGTCGTCGCCGCTCGGCCAGATGTCGCGGCAGCCGGGCGCCGCGCCCGGTGCCGCAGCGGCGGCCACCTGCCACGGACCGGGTTCGGCATAGCGCGCGGACACCGGCACCGCCGCTGGTGATGCCGCGGGAACGCCCGCGGCAGCGAGCGGGACCGCGGCGACGGCGACGGCCGCCGCGAGCACCGCGGCGCGGAGCAGGAATGGGCCTCGGGTCATCCGGCGAGTCGAGCGGCAGCGGCGGCGATGCGCTCGTCGGTCTCGGTCAGCGCCATCCGTACGTGGCGCCTGCTACCGGGGCCGTAGAAGTCGCCGGGGGCGACCAGGATGCCGCGCTCGGCGAACCAGTCGACGGTGTCGCGGCACGCCTCCTCCCTGGTCAGCCACAGGTACAGCCCGGCCTCGGAGTTGTCGACGGTGAACCCGGCTTTCCGGACGGCGGCGAGCAGGGTCTCGCGGCGCCTGCGGTACCGCTCCCGCTGCTCGTTCTCGTGGTCGTCGTCGCCGAGCGCGGCGGTCATCGCGGCCTGCACCGGCAGCGGCACGATCATGCCCGCGTGCTTGCGGACCTCGAGCAGTTCCGCGACGAGCGCCGGATCGCCGGTGACGAAGCCGGCGCGATAGCTGGCCAGGTTCGACGTCTTGGACAGCGAGTGCACGGCAAGCAGGTTCGTGTGGTCGCCGTCGCAGACCCGCGGGTCGAGCACCGAGTAGGCGTCGGCGTCCCAGGTGAGGCCCAGGTAGCACTCGTCCGACACGACGATCGCGTCCCGGCTGCGGGCGAACTCGACGACCTTGCGCAGGTGGTCGATGCCGAGCACCTTGCCGGTCGGATTCGACGGGGAGTTGATGAAGATCAGTTCGGGCCTCTCCGGGCCGAGCCGGGTCAGCCCGTCCGCCCGCAACACCCGGCACCCGGCGAGCAGCGCGCCCACCTCGTATGTCGGGTACGCGACCTCGGGAATGACCACCAGGTCGCCCGCGCCGAGGCCGAGCAGGGTCGGCATCCAGGCGATCATCTCCTTGGTGCCGAGCGCGGGCAGCACCGCGGCCGGGTCGATCCCGGTGACGCCGTAGCGCCGCGCGAGGGCCGCGCTCGCGGCCTCCCGCAGCGCGGCGGTGCCGTGCGTCGTCGGGTATCCGGGAATCGCGGACACCGAGGCGAGGGCCTCCCGGATCAGCGGGGCGACCGGGTCGACGGGGGTGCCGACGGACAGGTTGACGATCCCGTCGGGATGCGCCTGCGCCGTCGCCTTCGCGTCGGCGAGCGAATCCCAGGGGAAGTCCGGCAGACCGCGCGACACGGCATTGCGGGGCACGGTCAGCGCCTCAGTGCTCGCCCATGGGGGGCAGCGCCTTGATGAACGGCGGGTCGTAGTCGACCTTGCCGAGCTTGGCGGCGCCGCCGGGCGAGCCGAGGTCGACGAAGAAGTCGACGTTCGCGGAGACGTACGCGTTCCACTGGTCCGGGACGTCGTCCTCGTAGAAGATCGCCTCGACCGGGCAGACCGGCTCGCAGGCACCGCAGTCCACGCACTCGTCGGGGTGGATGTACAGCATCCGGCCACCCTCGTAAATACAGTCGACGGGGCACTCCTCGATGCATGCCTTGTCGAGCACATCCACGCACGGTTCTGCAATCGTGTAGGGCACTGCCGCTGCCTTTCTGACACGGACCTCTGATCGGGCGCACGTCGCGCACCAGGGTTACCAGTATCACCCCTGCCCGAGAGGAAGACCGGCTTAGGGTGCCCTCAGACGGTGGTGGCGCCCCTGGCCCCGCTGCCCGCGACGGCGGTGCGCACGGTGTGCCCGTCGACCCATCGTTTCCCCTGTACCGCCGCGTCGAACAGGGCCCCCCGCTCCCCGAGGTAGTCGGCGATCGCGCCGACGAGCGGCAGGTGCCCGAGGGCCCGCCACGGTCGGGACGGTTGCGGCCGCCGCTGCAGTTCACCGGGAATCGCCCGCAGCACCCGAGCGGTCTGCCACATGCCACCGAGCGCGGCGAGCGGCCGCCATCCGCGCGGCTCCTCGTCCCGCTCCCGCTGGTCCGCGGTGAGCAGGGTGCGCGCGTCGATCTCCCTGCGGCACAGCACCGACGCAAGCAGCTCCACCTGCGCGGTCCGATCCGTCACGCCCAGTTCCCTGGCCACCGCAATCAGCACCAGGGTCTGGTTCGCGAACCCGAGCAGGTCCTGCAGCGGCAGCCGCTTCGCGACCGGGCCGAGCACGCCGGGGAACGCGACCACGATCGTGTTGAGCAGCCCCAGCCGGGTCAGCCACCAGCGGGCGCGCCGCTCGTCGCTCGCCTGCTCCCACGCCGCGGTGCCCGGCAGCTCCGCGACGTCGAGCAGCCAGGCGGCGCCGTCGAGCACCCGGTCCAGCGGGCCAGCGCCCTGGGTTGGTGGCACGAAGGTGCGGGCCTTGATCCCGAACGGGTCCGCCGACGCCAGGTCCAGGACCGGGTTGACGCCCCACGCCGCCCGGTCCAGCACCGCGACGACCCGCGCGTCCCCGATCGGATCACGCTCGCTCATGACACCACCACCCTCGCCTCGTCGGTCCGCTCCGCGTACCCGGTCGTGCGTTCCCTGGCCGGTCTGCCGATGCCCTCGGCGATCGCCCGCAGTTCCGCGACGGTCTTTTCCGAGCCGTGCTGGGAGCCGGCCATCCTTGAGATCGTCTCCTCCATCAGGGTCCCGCCGAGATCGTTGGCGCCGCCCTGCAGCATCGCCCGGGTGCCGTCGATGCCCAGCTTCACCCAGCTGGTCTGGATGTTGTGGATCCGACCGTGCAGCATCACCCGGGCCAGCGCGTGGGCGGCCCGGTTGTCGCGCATCGTCGGGCCGGGACGGGACGCGCCAGCGAGGTAGAGCGGCGACGACTGGTGCACGAACGGCAGCAGCACGAACTCGGTGAAACCGCCCGTGCGGTCCTGGATTCCGCGCAGCACGTTCAGGTGCCCGACCCAGTGGTGCGGCTGATCGACGTGCCCGTACATCATCGTCGAACTCGACCGCAGACCCACCTCGTGCGCGGTGCTGACCACCTCGATCCAGGTGCTGGTCGGCAGCTTCCCCTTCGTCAGCACCCAGCGGACCTCGTCGTCGAGGATTTCCGCGGCCGTGCCGGGAATGGTGTCGAGGCCGGCGGCGCGCAGTTCGGTCAGCCAGTCCCGGACGGACTGCCCGCTGCGGGAGGCGCCGTTGACGATCTCCATCGGCGAGAACGCGTGCACGTGCATCGACGGAACCCGCTGCTTGACCGCGCGAACCAGGTCGGCGTACCCGGTGACCGGAAGTTCGGGGTCGATGCCGCCCTGCATGCACACCTCGGTCGCGCCAGCGACGTGCGCCTCCCACGCCCGGTCCGCGACCTCGGCTGCGGACAGCGTGAACGCGTCCGCATCACCCTTGCGCTGCGCGAACGCGCAGAACCGGCAGCCGGTGTAGCAGATGTTGGTGAAGTTGATGTTCCGGTTCACCACGTAGGTGACGTCGTCGCCGACGGCGTCGCGGCGCAGGGTGTCGGCGAGGGCGACGAGGGCCTCGAGCCCGGCACCCTCCGCGGTCGCGAGCGCCCGGTAGTCGTCGTCCGAGCATCCCGCCGGATCGGCCTCGGCGTTGCGCAGCGCGGTCAGCACGTCGGAGTCCACCCGCTGCGGGGCACTGAGCGAGAGCACCTGCTCACGGACCGTCTCCCAGTCGCCGAACGCGCTGCCCAGGTCGGAGCGGGTCTCGGTGTTGCGGCCGTCGGTGTCGATCTCGGTGTTCAGGTCGATGCGGCCGCTGGAGGACCAGGTCTCGTCCGGTTCCTGCCACGGCAGCCCGGACGGGATCGCGTCGGGGCGGGCCAGGCCGGTGCCGGGGTCGGCGAGGGCCTGCACGTGCCCGGCGATCCGCGGGTCGATCCACGGGGAACCCGCGAGCACGTACTGCGGTTGCGCGGCGGTCCGTTCGACGAGGGTGTATCCGGCCTCGGCGGTGATCGCGGCGAGGGTGTCGAGGTTCGGCCACGGCCGCTCCGGGTTGACGTGGTCCGGGGTCAGCGGCGACACCCCGCCCCAGTCGTCGACGCCCGCCGCGATCAGCGCAAGGCACTCGTCGCCGGAGACCAGGTTCGGCGGGGACTGGATCCGCATCGCCGGGCCGAGCACGAGCCGGGTGACCGCGATCGCGGCGCGGTACTCGTCGATCCCGGCATCCGGACGCTCGCGCATCGCGGTGTCATCCTTGGCGAGGAAGTTCTGCACGATCACCTCCTGGACGTGCCCGAACGCCTTGTGCGACTTGCGGATCGCCATGATCGTCTCGGCTCGTTCGGTCATCGTCTCGCCGATCCCGACCAGCAGCCCGGTGGTGAACGGCACCGACAGCCTGCCCGCGTCGGTGAGGGTGCGCAGCCGCACCGCCGGATCCTTGTCGGGGCTGCCGTGGTGGCACTGCCCCTTCTCGGTGAACAGCCGGGTCGCGGTGGTCTCCAGCATCATCCCCATCGACGGGGCGACGGGCTTGAGCCGGGAGATCTCCTCCCAGCTCAGCACGCCGGGGTTCAGGTGCGGCAGCAACCCGGTCTCCTCGAGCACCCGGATCGCCATCGCCCGCACGTAGTCCAGGGTGGAGTCGTAGCCGCGGGACTCCAGCCACTCCTTCGCCTCCGGCCACCGGTCCTCCGGCCGGTCCCCGAGCGTGAACAGG
Organism: Rhodococcus sp. NPDC058505; assembly: GCF_042720095.1. Taxonomy (NCBI): domain Bacteria; kingdom Bacillati; phylum Actinomycetota; class Actinomycetes; order Mycobacteriales; family Nocardiaceae; genus Rhodococcus; species Rhodococcus sp. NPDC058505. The sequence goes on along the minus strand of NZ_JBHXNB010000004.1, from coordinate 25,643 downwards.
GCCTCCTTGCAGCCGAGTTCGACGCCGCGCCGCGCGATGTCGAGGACCTCGTCCGGGTCCAGGTACATGCCGTGCCCGTCGGCGCGCAGCTTGCCCGGGACGGTGACGAACGTGCAGTAGTGGCACCGGTCGCGGCACAGCCGGGTCAGCGGAATGAACACCTTCCGCGAGTAGCTGACCGTCCGCGGCCTGCCTGCGGCCTCCAGCCCGGCGTCCCGCACCCGCGCCGCCGAGTTGCATAGATCCTGCAGGTCGGCGCCGCGCGCGTGCAGCAGCACGGTCGCCTCGTCGACGTTGAGGGTCGCCCCGTCCCTGGCCCGACGCAACGCGCGCCGCATGGCAGATGCCGCAGGCGCCGCAGTCGGCATCGTCGGAGCGGGCAGCATCGAAGCGGGGGCGTGGTCGTCAGCAGTCACGCCGTCGATCATGCGCCATCGTCGGAGACCTACGCCAGAGCAGGTGCCGCGCTAGCGCGGGTACTCCTCGTCGTCGGGCACGTCCCGCGACTGCTCGACCGCATCGGCCTCGTCGACCTCCCTGGTGCCGACGGTCTCGAGCGTCGCGGACTGTTCGCGCTCCTCGTCGGGCAGCGCCGGGTCCTGTTGAGCAGCCCGATCCGCTTCCGCCATCTCGTTGTCGAGTCGATCCACCGGACGCTCCTTCCGCTCCCTCCCAGGCTAGGCCACATCGTGGCGTGCGGGCGGTGCACCGCCCGATGCGGCAGGGTGGAGGGGTGAGCACTCCCCCGACCGCCGTCGTCACGATGGCCGATCCGCGGTGGCGGCCGTCGCGCCGGGCACCGCTGCTGTGGGCGCTCGGCGCCGCCCTGGGGTGGGCGGCGGTGTTCGTCGCCCAGATGGTGTGGGGGTTCGTGGACCGGGCGTGGACGACGTGGCCGCATGTCGCGGTGTTCGCGGCGACCGCGCTGGCGGCGGTGGCCCACGTGTTCGTCGTCCCGCGGTGGCGGTACCGGGTACACCGGTGGGAGATCAGTGACACGGCCGTGTACACCCGGACCGGCTGGTTCACCCAGGAACGCCGGATCGCGCCGATCTCCCGGATCCAGACCGTCGACACCGAACGCGGCCCCCTGGAACGGATGCTCGGCCTCGCGACCGTCACCGTCACCACCGCGTCGTCGGCTGGCGCGGTGCGGATCGAGGCCCTCGACTCCGGGGTCGCCGACGCCGCCGTCACCCGCCTGACCGAGATCGCGGGCCGCAATGTCGGTGACGCGACGTGACCGGGCCGCACCCGGCGCACGGGGCCGCGCCGCCGGAGGACTCGGGACCCGCCGCCCTCGCCGCCGAGGAGGAGCAGCCGTGGCTGCGGCTCGACACCCGGATGCTGCTGGTGCATCCGGTGACCGAGGCGGTCAAGTTCCTTCCGGTGCTGCTGGTCTCGTTGATTCTCGGCAGTCAGAGCGGCAACCACCTGTGGGGGCTTGCTGCGGTGGCGGCCCTGGTCGGGGTCGCGATCGCACGGTGGCTGACCACCAGCTACCGGATCGGCCCGGTGCACGTGCAGCTGCGGACCGGGGTGGTCGAGCGGAAGCTGCTCTCCATCCCGCGCAACCGGATCCGGTCGGTCGACGTAGAGGCAGGCCCGCTGCATCGGATCCTCGGCCTGGCGGTGGTGCGGATCGGGACCGGGCAGCGCGCCGAGAAGGCAGGTCGGACCGCGCGATTCGAGCTCAACGCCCTCGATGCCCGGGTGGTCCCGGCACTGCGGGAGGCGCTGCTGACCCGGCACCCCGATCCGGCACTCCCCGACGGACCGGCGGAGGTCGCGCCGCCGCCCGCGGTCGAGATCGCGCACTGGTCCCCGACCTGGGTGCGGTACGCCCCGCTGTCGATGACCGGGGTGCTCACGGTCGCCGCCGCGGTCGGGTTGGCGTTCCAGTACGGGATCGGTGAGCGGCTCGCGAACGCCGACGCGGTCGCCGCTGGCCTGCAGTGGCTGCGCGGTCTCGGGGTCGTGGTCATGGTCGGCGTCGGGGTGGTCGCGCTGCTGGTGATCGCGAGTGGCCTCGCCTGCATTCGCTACCTGCTGGCGTTCGGCGACCTGCGGGTCACCGACGACGGGCACGTGCTGCACGTGAGCCACGGCCTGCTCCGCACCCGGCAGACCACCCTGGACCGGGCACGGCTGCGCGGCACCAGCCTCCGCGAGCCCCTGCTGCTCCGGCTCGCGGGGGGCGCGCGCCTCGACGCGGTGATGACCGGGGTGTCCACCGAGCGGCGACATTCGTCGATGCTGCTTCCGCAGGCCCCGCGCGGCGACGCGCTGCGCATGCGGCACCTCGTGCTGGGTCGGGGGCTCGACGGCGTGACCCTCGCGCGGCACGGCGGCGCAGCACGGCGCAGGCGGTACACCCGGGCGTTGGTCCCGCTGGCGGTGGTCGCCGCCGGGGCCGCGGTGGCCGGGGCGGTCGGCGCCCCGATCCGGTGGCCGGTGTGGGCGGGGATCGCACTGCTCGCGGTCGCCGCTGCGGCACTGGCGTACGACCGCTACCGCGGGCTCGGGCACGCGACCCCGCCGGGGCGGCTGGTGACCCGCAGCGGTTCCCTCGATCGCAGCACGCACACCCTTGACGCGAACGGGATTGTCGGATGGACCGTACGGCAGACCTACTTCCAGCGTCGCGCCGGTGTCGCCACGGTGATCGCCGCGACCCCGGCGGGCATCGGCGGCTACCAGGTCCTGGACCTGCCAGCCGAGCGGGCATGGCCACTGGTGGAGACGGTGACGCCCGGCGGCTGCGACGTCTGGGCGCGCCGGTGAGGTACCCGACGCTGGCGGACATGGACGCCGACCTGATCGCCTGCCGGCGCTGCCCGCGTCTCGTCGAGTGGCGGGAGCGGGTGGCGCGGGAGAAGCGGGCCGCGTTCCGTGACGAAACCTATTGGGGACGTCCGGTTCCCGGGTTCGGGCCACCCGACGCGGCGCTGCTGATCGTCGGGCTGGCGCCCGCCGCGCACGGCGGGAACCGCACCGGGCGGATGTTCACCGGCGACCGCAGCGGCGACGTCCTGTACGCTGCGCTGCACGCCGTCGGCCTGGCGAACCAGCCGACCGCCGTGTCCCTCGACGACGGGCTCGCGTTGCGCGGCACCAGGATCACCGCGCCCGTGCATTGCGCGCCGCCGGACAACAAGCCCACCCCCGGCGAGCGGGACACCTGCCGCCGCTGGCTCGACGAGGAGCTGCGCCTGCTGACGCCGACGCTGCGGGCGGTGGTGGTGCTCGGCGGATTCGGGTGGCGGGCGTTGCTGCCGGTCCTGGCCGACGCGGGCTGGACGGTGCCGCGCCCGCGCCCGACGTTCGGCCACGGCGCGCACGTCGAGTTGGCAGGCACACGGCCGCTGCACCTGTTCGGCAGCTATCACGTCAGCCAGCAGAACACCTTCACCGGCCGGCTCACCCCGACGATGCTCGAGACCGTTCTCGCCGACGCCGGACGCGCCGCGGGGCTACTCCACTGAGCTGCACCCCCGCGGGTCAGCGGCGTGCAGCCTGCCCGCGTTCGACCGCCGCGGCGGCGCCCCAGGTGAGCAGCAACGCGACCGCGGGGACCACGCCGGCGACGAGCAGGAGCATCGTGCGCCAGTCGGCGATCAGCAGCGAATCACCGCCGGGGCCGCCAACCATGCAGATCAGGAACCCGAGGAACCAGCCCGCGAGCGGGAGCGCGTACCGCGCGGGGCGGTCGGTCACCGTGCGGGCCCCGACCAGCAGCGCGATGTTGACGACCGCGGCGGCCAGCGCGCTGATCGGGAACGGGACCGACCCCAACCGGGCTGGCAGGAAGAGCACCGCGAGGATCGCGGTGAGGAACCCGTCGAAGACCAGCAGGACGAGAACGACTCGATCAAGGACGCCGGTGCCTGCGGCGCGCTGGGTTGGGGCGGATCCGACGGTCATGACCGACAATCGTAGGCGGCTCGCCGGTCCCGTCAGGGCACCGGCGGATACCCGAGCATCGTCAGCAGATGCGACTGCATGTCAACGAACCCGTACAGCGCGTTCATGTACATCTCGTGATGCACCTGCGCGTTCGGCCGCAGCGAGTCCACGAACGCGACGATCTGGTTCTGGACGCTCCAGTTCACCCGGGCACCTCCCCCACCCCTAGCGGTATGACGTGCATCACAGCATAGGCGCTCGGGGTGCTCAGTGGTGGAACGCCGTCCGTTCGCTGTCGTCCGGGGTGCCGTGCCGCAGCCGCTGCAGCGCCGTCTCGATGTCGGCAGCGAGCAGCGCGATCGCGTCCCGGGAGATGCCGTGCCGCACCAGCACCCGTTGCACGACGGTGGCCTCCCGGTGCGGCGGCAACGGGTAGGACGGCACCTGCCATCCCCGGGCCCGCAGCGCGTCGCTGAGGTCGTATAGCGAGAAGCCGGCCGTCGCGGGATCGGTGAGGGTGTACGACACCGCGGGCAGGCCCCCGGTCCCGTCGTAGAGGATCGTGAACGGACCCATCTCCCGGATCCGCTCGGCGAAGTACTGGGCGGTGTCCGCGCAGTTCTGCTGGATCTGCCGGTACCCCTCACGGCCGAGGCGCAACAGCAGGTAGTACTGGGCGACGATCTCGCCGCCGGGCCGGGAGAAATTCAACGCGAAGGTCGGCATGTCACCGCCGAGATAGCTGACCCGGAACACCAGGTCCTCGGGCAACCGGTCGGCGCTGCGCCAGACCGCCCAGCCGACACCGAGCGGCGCGAGACCGTACTTGTGCCCGGACGCGTTGATCGATGCCACCCGGGCAATCCTGAAGTCCCACACCAGTTCCGGCTGTACGAACGGGGCGATGAATCCACCGCTTGCCGCGTCGACGTGAATCGGGACGTCCCAGCCGTGTTCCTGCTCGATCGCATCGAGTTCCGCCGCGATCTCCGCGACCGGCTCGTAGTTGCACGTGTAGGTGACCCCGAGAATCGCGATGACCCCGATCGTGTTCTCGTCCACGTACTCACGCAGTTGGTGCGGCAGCAGGCCGGTCGCCCCCTCCTCGAGCGGGACCTGGCGCAGCTCCACGTCGAAGTAGCGGGCGAACTTCTCCCAGCACACCTGGACCGGGCCGCAGACCAGGTTCGGCCGATCCGTCGGCCTGCCCTCGTCGCGGCGCCGTTCCCGCCAGCGCCACTTCAGCGCCAGCCCGCCGAGCATCGCGGCCTCGCTCGACCCGGTCGTCGAGCAGCCGACCGTGGTCCGGCCGTCCGGCGAGTTCCACAGATCCGCGAGCATGTGGACGCAGCGGGACTCGATCTCCGCGGTCTGCGGGTACTCGTCCTTGTCGATCATGTTCTTGTCGAGGCAGTCGTTCATCAGCCGGTGCACCTCGTCCTCGGACCAGGTCGAGCAGAAGGTCGCGAGGTTCTGCGAGGAGTTCCCGTCCAGCGCCAGCTCGCCGCGGATCAGCGCAAAGGCGATCCGCGGATCCGACGCACCTTGCGGCATTTGATATTTGGGGAGGACCGCCTCGCTGAGCGGTGTCGCATAGATGTCGACGTGATCCCCGACCCGGTGCAGCGCCATCGGTCCGTGTCCCTCCGTGGGTGAAACACACACTGTGGAAACCGACCACAGCCTAACCCGGGAGGGACGGCCTCACACGCCGGAGAACAGATCCCGCTCGCGCCCGTCCGGGCCGGTCTCGCCGCGCTCGCCACGGACCAACACGTAGTGCTCGTCCACCAGGATCGGCTGGACGATGCTGTTGGACAACGCGTATTCGGTGCGACTCGGCGCCACCGTGACCTGGGTGGCGTGCGCCTCGAACGCGGCGACCTTCGCGGGCAGGTGCGCGCGGACGTCGATGGTGGTGGTCACCGACTCGTCCGGCACGCACGGCAGTTCGCCGGGCTCCGGCAGCCGCCACGTCGCCGGGACCTCGGTGATGCAGCCGAGTCCCGCGGCCAACGACGACTCCTCGGTTACCGTCCAGTACAGCTTGGCGACGTCCCACGGCTGCCCGCCCGCGGAATGCTCCGGCGCGGCGGCGGCTTCGACCGCCGCCGTGACCACCTCGTGCACCCGAATGTGGTCGGGGTGACCGTAGCCGCCGTTCGGGTCGTAGCAGACCACGACCTGGGGGCGCCGCTCCCGGATCACCTCGACCAGCGCGCCGACGACCTCGTCCCGGTCCGCGTTCACAAAGGCGCGCGGATTCGCCGCCGCCGGGGTCCCGGCCATGCCGGAATCCCGCCACCGCCCGGCCCCGCCGAGGAACCGGGGCGCCGCGACCCCGAGCCTGCCCAGCGCCGAGGACAGTTCGAGGATGCGGTAACCCCCCAGCTGATCGGCGCGGTCCGCGACCAGCCCGGCCCAGGTGTCGCCGATCACCTCGCCCTCCTCCCCGAGCGTGCAGGTCACGACCGTGACCTCGGCACCCGCTGCGGCGTAGCGGGCGATGGTTCCGCCCATGGTGAGGGTTTCGTCGTCGGGATGGGCGTGCACGACGAGCAGTCGCGCGTCCCCAGCGTTCGTCGTCATCAGTTCAGTTCCTCGACCACTCCGCGACATCACTGAAGATGCCAACTCCCGTCGCCCCGCTCAGCGACACACCATCCACGTCCGGACCCGCGGCGACGACGGTGGTGTCCTGCAGGACCGGAAGCACCGTCGCCAACTCCCACAGTCGGGGTTCGGCCTGCGCGATCAGCTGCCCGACATCGCCGATCCCGCGCAGCGCGTCGTCGATCCCCTGCTGCAGGGTCGGGTCACACAGTCCCGAGACGTTGCTCGGTGCAGCGGGATTCGGCTCGGTGTTCTCGTCCGTCGGCTCGGCGTCCTCGTCGGTCGCCGATCCGTCGGGGTCGGGGTGACCCGTCGCTGTCGGTGCGGGTACGTCGTCGGTTTCCGCCAGCGGCTCCGGCACCGGACCGGCGGGCAGCGGGCAGCCGTACCGGGAGGCCAGCGCCGTCGCCGGGTCCGACCCGGCCCTGGTCCAGCCGACCACCGCGTCCACCCGGCCGTCGATCAGCGCCCGACCGTACAGCTCCTCCGCACGCATCGTCGTCACGGTCACCGTGGCTCCGGCACCGCGCCACTGATCGGCCGCCGTGTTCGCGACCGCGATCGCGGTGTCGTCACCCGCCGTGGCCCCGATCGTCAGGGTCATCGGGGCGCCGTCGCGCACGAGCTGCCACGCCCCGTCCGGGTCCGTCGGATCCACCGGCTCGTGCAGCCACCCGGATTCCGCGAGCAAACCGAGCGCCTGCTCGCGTCCCAGCGGCGGCGGCGCCGTCGGGGCGTAGCCGGGCGCGGACGGCGCAAGCACCTGGGCCCGCGCCACGCTCGCGTTCGCGCCCGTCGGGGTGCCGACGGCGGCGAGCAGGTCGGGGTCGACCAGGCCGAAGAGCCCGCGCCGCACCCGCTGGTCGGACACCGTCGGGGTGCGGCCGTTGAGGGTCACGTCCAGCACCCGCGGCTGCGGCGTCGTGCCGGACCGGACGCCGGGGACCGCACCGAGCTGCGCCTGCAGCGTGCCCGCGCCCCGAACCTGGACGACCTGCGCGTCACCGGAGCGGATCGAGTCGGTGAGCTGCGCGTTGGACCCACCCCGCCGCAGCAGGACCTGGTCGGCGACGGCCGGGCGACCCCAGAACCGGTCGTTGCGTTCGAGGAGAATCTCGTCGCGACCCCGGTCAACGCTCTTGATGTGGAACTGTGCGCCGGACACCGGGATGTTCTCGGCCAGCCCGCGCGCGAAGCCGCCGGGGGTGTCCTTGACCAGATGCGACGGCAGCAGGTCGGTGAACAGCTCACGCCACGCCGGATAGGGGGCGCGCATCGTGACCGTGACCGTCTTGCCGCCCGCCGACGACGCGACGTCGTCGATCAGCGCGTAGCCCGCGGGGTCAACGACGCCCGGCTCGCTGATCATCTGCTGCCACAGGTAGCGGAAGTCCTCGGCCGCGATCGGCGCGCTGTCCGACCACTGCGCCTCGTTGCGGAGCTGGTAGGTGACCGTGAACGGGGCCTGCGCGGTGACGTCCGCCGACACCAGCAGCGACTCGTCCGGCACCCAGTCGGTGCCCCCCGGCACGGTGGCGCTCGGGACCGGCCGGAACGGGCTCGGCAGCACCATCGACGTGACCGCGGCGTTCACCGGGGACTGGTCGGAGAGCAGGTGCGGGTTGAAGCCCTGACCGATCTCGTCGATCGCGACAACGACGGTGTTCTTCGTCGGGACCGTCGTGGTGGGTTTCGGGCTGTCCGTGCTCTCCACCGGCGGCGGCGGATTCGCGGTGCAGCCGGCGAGCACGAGCCCCGCGGCCAGCACGGTCGCGATCGGCAGAATCCCTCGCACTCACCCGTCCCTTCGGTCTGCGGCTACGCCGACCGTGCGTGATGTGCACCCCGTTCGGGGTGGACAAAACCCACCGGCGCGGCACCCCCCCGAACACCGCGGCCAAGTAACGCCCCCAGTGACGATATAACAACAGAACCA
>NZ_JBHXNB010000004.1:0-17178 GCF_042720095.1 Rhodococcus sp. NPDC058505 | reverse complement strand
CTCCCCGGTCTCTTGGTTGGGGGGATCCGCCTCCGGGGGTTTTTGTGCCCCCCGATCGGGGTGCACATCACGCACGGGCGCGTCAGCGCACCTTACAGCGCGGCCTTGTCACGGGACTTCGCGCGCGACCGCTCACGGGCCCGGTCGGTCTGCGACAGGTGCACCTTGCGGACGCGGATCGCCTCCGGGGTGACCTCGACGCACTCGTCGCCCGCGCAGAACTCCATCGCACCCTCGAGGGTCAGCTCGATCGGCTTCGCGAGCGTCTCGGTGGCGTCGGCGGTCGCCGAGCGCATGTTGGTGAGCTTCTTTTCCTTGGTGACGTTGATGTCGAGATCCTCGGCACGCGGGTTGATGCCGACGACCATGCCCTCGTACGTGTCCGCACCCGGCTCGACGAAGAAGGTGCCGCGGTCGGAGAGCTGGATCATCGCGAACGGGGTCACCGAGCCGGTGCGGTCGGAGACCAGCGAGCCGGTGTGCCGGGCCCGGATCTCGCCCGCCCACGGGCCGTAACCGTGCGAGACGGCGTTGGCGATGCCGGTGCCGCGGGTCTCGGTGAGGAAGTCGGTGCGGAACCCGATCAGACCACGCGACGGGACGATGAACTCCATGCGGACCCAGCCGGTGCCATGGTTGGTCATCTGGACCATCTTGCCCTTGCGGTTCGCGAGCAGCTGCGTGATCGACCCGAGGTGCTCCTCGGGGGTGTCGATGGTCAGCTCCTCGAACGGCTCGTGCACCTTGCCGTCGACCTGCCGGGTGACGACCTGCGGCTTGCCGACGGTCAGCTCGAAGCCCTCGCGGCGCATCTGCTCGACGAGGATGGCCAGCGCCAGCTCGCCGCGGCCCTGCACCTCCCACGCGTCCGGGCGGCCGATGTCGAGGACGCGCAGCGACACGTTGCCGATCAGCTCGGAGTCGAGGCGGGACTTGACCATGCGGGCGGTGAGCTTGTGACCCTTCACCCGGCCGACCAGCGGCGAGGTGTTGGTGCCGATGACGACGGAGATCGCGGGCTCGTCGACGCTGATGGTCGGCAGCGCGACCGGGTTCTCGGTGTCGGCGAGGGTGTCGCCGATCATGATCTCGGGGATGCCCGCGACGGCGACGATGTCACCGGCGACCGCGACCTCGCCCGGCTCCCGGCTGACGCCGACCGTCTTCAGCAGTTCGGTGATCTTGACGGTCTTGACGCCGTCGGCGTGCATCCACGCGACCTGCTGGCCCTTGCGGAGCTCGCCGTTGTGGATGCGGACCAGCGCGAGCCGGCCAAGGAAGTCGGAGGCGTCGAGGTTGGTGACGTGCGCCTGCAGCGGTGCGGCGGCGTCGCCCTTCGGCGCGGGGACATGCTCCATCAGAACGTCGAACAGGACGTCGAGGTTCTCGGTGTCGGGGGCCTGGCCGTTCTCCGGCTGATTCATCGACGCCTTGCCCTCGCGGCCCGATGCGTACAGGACCGGCAGGTCCAGCAGCGCCTCGGCGGCCGCGGCGGCCTCGTCGTCGAGGTCGGAGGCCAGGTCGAGGAGCAGGTCCTGCGCCTCGGTGACGACCTCCTCGATCCGGGCGTCCGGGCGGTCGGTCTTGTTCACCACGATGATGACCGGCAGCGACGCGGACAGCGCCTTGCGCAGCACGAAGCGGGTCTGCGGCAGCGGGCCCTCGGACGCGTCGACGAGCAGCACGACGCCGTCGACCATGGACAGACCGCGCTCGACCTCGCCGCCGAAGTCGGCGTGGCCGGGGGTGTCGATGACGTTGATGACGGTGACGGTGCCGTCCTGGTTGTGGCGGTGCACGGCGGTGTTCTTCGCGAGGATGGTGATGCCCTTCTCGCGTTCGAGGTCACCGGAGTCCATCACCCGGTCGACGAGTTCGGCGCGCTCGGCGAAGGCGCCGGACTGCCGAAGCATCGCGTCGACGAGGGTGGTCTTGCCGTGGTCGACGTGTGCGACGATCGCGACATTGCGGAAAGTGGTGGTGCTCACGCGGGGCGTTCTCCTGCTGCTGACGGGGCCACACGAAGTTTGTGTCGCACGGCTTCTGGCTGCCGCTACGCGCATGCGTGATTCCCATTCGCGACCCCCGCGGCACCAGCGTCACTGAAGACGTCACGACGGTGCACCTGTGCAGGGATTGCGGCCAGCGAACACAGTACCCGCCTCCGTCGAATTTCCCCACATCGCGGCCGGCCATCAACGGCCCTGACCTGCGGATAGTGATCTGCACCACTGGCCGGATTCGGGCCCGAAATGAGGGCACGCTAACCTCGAGCCGGATGCGTCAGTCGAAGCGGGGGTCCGGGACAGCGATGGGCAAGGTCAAGGCAAAGAAGGTGTCGGGCCTGAAGCCGAAGAAGAAGTGCTGCCGCAGCAAGACTCGCTGCATCACCTGCCCGGTCGTGATCATGCGGATGCGGAAGCTCGAGGACGCGGGCGTCACCGGGAAGGACCTGAAGAAGGGCCTCAAGAAGGCTCGGGCCGCCTGACCGCGGCGCCGGCCCCAAGCAGCGCACACAGATCGGGGAGCCAGGCGCGGTCGTTCGGAACCCAATCGACCCGCACGACGTCGGCGGCGTCGACCCAGGCGATCGCCGCATGCTCGAGCGCGACCGGAACCCCCGACACCAGTTCCGCGCGGTAGGCCCGCAGCACCATCCCGTTCGGCAGCGGCACGTCGACGCCGACCCGCGGCCCGACCACCGCCTCGATGCCGAGTTCCTCCCGCAGTTCCCGACGCAGCCCCTCCGCCGGGGTCTCGCCCGGTTCGACCTTCCCGCCAGGCAGCTCCCACCGACCCGCCAGGTCCGGCGGCGCCTGCCGCTGCGCGATCAGCAGTCGGCCACCGTCAATCACCGCGGCCGCCGCGACCTCGCGTTGACCACTGTCGCCGGGACCCGTCTGCATGGGACCATCATGACCATGGCCGAGTTGCTGACCGACGCCGAGGTCACCGCCGCGCTCACCGACCTGCCCCGGTGGCAGCGCGACGGCGCCGCGATTGTCCGGACCGTCGAACTGCCCACCTTCCCGGACGCGATCACCCTGGTCGACCGCGTCGCCGAGGCCGCAGAGGCCCGCAATCACCATCCCGACATCGACATCCGCTGGCGAACGGTCACGTTCACCTGCGCCACCCATTCGGCGGGTGGGCTCACGATGCTGGACGTGGAACTCGCCGGGGAGATCGATCGGCTGTCGGGGTCGGTGTGACCCGGCCAGCGCGGATCACCCACAGGTAGAGGGCGAAGACGCCGAGCACGTTCACCGCGCCGAGCCAGGCCAGCATCCCCGGACGGGAGATCAGCCAGATCGAGTCCTGGAAGAAGCTGAGCACCCACGGAACGCCGATCAGCGTGGTGGCAATCCAGTAGCCGGCCAGCACCTTCGCCCCGGTCCGCCCGGCGAACGGCCCGTGCACCAGCCAGATCGCGGTCGGGATCAGCCACACCCAGTGGTGGGACCACGAGATCGGCGACAGCAGCAGCCCGAAGAGCTGGACGAGCACCAGCGTCCCAAGGAGGTCATCGCTGCCGAGTGCCCGCCACGCAAACCAGGCCGCGACCGCGACGACCAGCAGCGCGAGGATCAACACCAGCCCGGTTCCGACGTCGTACCCGGCGACGCGGCTGAGCGCGCCGCGCAGCGACTGATTCCACACCGACCCGACGGGCCCGATCCGGGACGCATCGCCGAGCAGATGCTCGAAGTAGGTGCGGGCCTCCGGTCCGGCGAGCAGGTAACTCAGCGCCACCGTGCCCGCGAAGGCGACGGCCGAGAACACCGCGGCCCGCCAGCGGCGCCGCAGCACGAAGTAGAGGCCGGTGACCGCGGGCGTCAGCTTGATGCCCGCGGCGAGCCCGACCAGGCCGCCCGCCACCCACCAGCGGGCGGACCGGACCGCGACCATCGCGCCGAGCGCGAGGAAGACGTTCACCTGGCCGTAGTCGAGGGTGGTCCGCACCGGCTCGGACCAGAGCCCGACGGCAGTCCACACCAGCGCGACCGAGGCCCAGCGGGCATCGAGCCCCCGGGTCAGGGTCGAGCACCGACCGAGCAGCAGTTCGATGCTCATCCGGATCAGCAGCAGCAGCGCGCCGATCGTCGCGAGCTGCCAGGCCACCCCGACGGCATCGAACGGCAGGTAGTGCAGCGGGAAGAAGACGAGGGCCGCGAACGGCGGGTAGGTGAACGGCAGCGGGAAGTCGGGGGTCAGCTCCGAGTAGGTGAAGTCGTAGAGGTCACCGCGCAGCAACGCCGCCGACCCGTCCACGTACACCCGCAGGTCGACCAGGTTCATCCCGTTCGGGCTGAGGAAGGTCCAGGACATGCGGACCGCGACGGAGAGAAGAAGGATCAGCGGCGCGACCCGCAGGATCCGCTCGACCCTTGGGCCCGTGCGGAGTGCGCGGACCGCGGGTGCTGGGGTCGTCTCGGACACAGTGTTCGTGTTCTCCCGGGAAGGTGGTGTGCCAGCGGGTCGGGCTCCGCGCGGTCGTCGGCGAGCCTACGGCAGCCGGGTGCGACGCCGGGTATGGGCGATCACCTCGCATAACAGTTGCATCAACAACCACACTGTGCACTTGAGTAACACGCTAGGGTTCGGGTTGTCAGCATCGCCACACCGCGATGTCAGCACCGCCACATCACGCTGTGATTAACTGCCGCGGGAGTACCGCCCGTTGCCAACCGGCCGGGCCGGGCCTTCCAAACGCTGTACAACAACAGAGGCCCTGCATAGAGTGACCCCTCGACACCGAGGGGCCTGCCTGGCCAGTCGCCGTCCAGGAACGGCGACGCTTGACAACAAGGATGGGGACACCGTGCTTCGTACGCGAGGAACGCGCATTTCGATCATCGCGCTGGCGATTACCGCCGCTGCCGTCGCGCTACCGGCGACCGCCTCCGCCGAACCCGCGGTTCCCCAGATCCCCGCCGGCCTCGACATCGAGGCGCTCGCCTCGCTCGCGCCCGCGATCGTCGGTGCCGCTGCCGGACCGATCGAGCTCGGCGTGACCGACATCGCGAACCCGCAGGCCGACCTGCTCGCGCAGGCGAAGGCACTGCTCGATGCGTCCAACCTGCCGCCGGAGACGAAGGCCACCCTCGAGAAGGTCATCACCTTCCTCGACGGCAGCGGCGGCGGCGGCCCGGAGCTGCCCCCGTCGGATGGCCCGATCATCTCCCAGTTCCTGTACCCGACCCTCGGCAAGGACTGCATCGGCGGCACGTCCGATTCGGTCGGCGCCGCGCTCGCCGTTCCCGGCCCCGCGCACCTGCCGCCGCCGGGACCGAAGGCGGGCGAGGCTGGCTTCGTGTTCACCGCGCTCGGCACCAGCAAGGCCACCGCCGAGCAGCCGACCCCGCTCGTCGTGGACTGGGTCAACATCGACCACCCGAAGACCGGCCGCGCCACGCTGACGACCGCGTCGAAGATCAACCCGGACGGCCCCGCGACGCTCTCCGCGATCGCCGAGACCGGCCAGGGCCGCGTGCTCGCCGTCATCTCCGGCGGCCTCACCACCGAGGTTGAGGGCGCAGCCCCCGCCACCTGCACCTTCCTCCCGACCGTCGGGACGGTCTACGTCCCCTGACGCGGACGACCACAGCATCGGAAGGGCCCTCGCCGCGGCGAGGGCCCTTCCGCGTTCCCGGGCTGCCGTGGTAGACCGGGGAATGGCCTCCGCACGCCGGAATTCGATCAGATCCGTTCGATCCCGTCGGTCGATCCTCTCGATTCGCTCGGAGGGGTCGATCCTGTCCATCGGGTCCGCCTATTCGATTCTCTCGATCGGCAGCGTCGGCTCGATCCTCTCGATAGGCTCCATCGGGTCCGCGGGGTCCGCGCTGTCCTCCGGATCGTTCGGCAGCCTCGGCTCCGCACTGTCCGGATTGTCCCGTTGGTCGGTTCTGTCGTGGCGCGCCGACGGCGGCGAACCCGGCGACCGGCCCCTGCACGTGCTGGCCGAGGAACCCGACCTGTCCCGGTCACCGCTGGCACACAACCAGACCTGACCCGCCGCGCGCGGCGTCAGTCGACACCCATGGAGGACCTGTGACCCGATCCGCCGACGCCACCACCACCACCGCGCCGGGCAGCAACCGCTGGACGCGTGCGGAGTTGGAGACGGCGTTCGCCGGCTACCAGCGCACGGTCGAGGAGGCGAAGCGGACCGGCGACTGGAACCTCTTCGCCGACATGTTCACCGAGGACGCGTCCTACATCGAGCACGCGTACGGCACGTTCGCCGGACGCGAGGAGATCCGCCCGTGGATCCTCCGGACGATGAACAGCTTCCCCGGCAACCACATGACGTCCTTCCCCGCGCTCTGGTACACCATCGACGAGGACCGTGGCTGGGTGATCTGTGAGATCGACAATCCGATGTGCGACCCCGGCGACGGCTCCGTGCACGGGGCGTCGAACCTGACGATCCTGCACTACGCGGGCGAGGGGCTGTGGTCCTGCGAGGAGGACATCTACAACCCGATGGGGTTCCTGAAGATGGCCAAAAAATGGTGCCGCGCCGCCGAATCCGCGAACGCGCTGCCCGACGAGGCCAGGGAGTGGCTGGTGAAGTTCGGCGGCTGATCCCGGCTCCCCGATCCGGGTCGTCGGCGACGACACTTCCGCCCGGTACGTCGTCCACCGCCGCTCGGCGCGCTACCGGGGCTACGCTCGACCCATGAAAACCGCAGCTGCCGTGCTCGCCGCCTCGGCCATCTCGCTCGCCCTGGTCGGATGCACGTCGAGCAACGACGACGAGTCCACCACGACGACCACCACCGGCAATGCACTCGACCGCGCCTCGGCGGCCGTCTCCTCGGCCGCCGAGGCCGCACAGGGTGCCGTCTCCTCCGCGCAGAGCGCCGCGCAGGGCGCGGTCTCCTCCGCGCAGTCCGCCGCGAGCAGCCTCGCGGACCGTGCCACCGGGGCCGTCGACGCCATCCAGGCAGGCACCTTCACCGCCGCGTTCCGGGCGGGCTACCCGGAACTCGCCGAGGGCCGCGACGACGCCGCCATCGAGGACATCTACGCGCAGACCTGCGCCGCGATCGATCAGAACATCGACGAGTCGACGGTCATTGCCGAACTTGAGGTCCGCGCGGGCAACAACGGCACGCTCGCCACCGAGCAGCAGGCCAAGCAGATCTACAACATCGCCAAGCCGCTGTGCTAGCGAACCGGTGACCGCGGCCTGACGGGTCCGCCAAGCAGGCCCGTCAGGCCAGCGACCATTGGCCGTAGTCGGCCCGGAGGATCGAGTTCAGGTCGACACCGACGCCGCCGACGGCGCGCTTGTCGATCTCGAACTGGTGCAGGTGCGCCTCCGGGTGCACGTACCCCTCGGGTGTCCCCCAGTCGTGCTGCCAGAAGTACGCGCCAACGCCGGCGTCGAGGAGACGGTCGATCGTGCCGGAGTTCGCGTAGACGCCGGTGTTCTCCTGCCCGACGACCGCTTCCCATCCCCGCAGGTACGGAATGATCTGGGTGGTGATCTCCTGCGCGGTCGGGTTGTCGTCGATCGACGCGTAGATCGGCCTGCCCTCCGGTCCGCCGGCGGCGCGGTGCAATTCCAGGCCCCGCTCGGCGTGCCGGGTGCCCGCGTCGAGCCCGCCCCGCCAGTCCGAGGTGGCGCCCTTGCCGAACTGGTAGCAGGAGACCACCTCGAGTCCCGCCGCGGTCAACGCCGACGCCTCGTCCGCCCGCATCGGCTTCCCGAGCATCCACTGCGCCTCCGGCCTGCGGTCGGAGACGTACCGGATCGCACCCGCGTGCCCGGCCGCGGAGATCGCGGCGGCGTCGGGAACCCCGCCGGAGTAGTCGATCAGCGTGCCACCGACCGGCGCCGCGGACGCCGCGAAGCTGCCCGCCCCGAGTGCCGCGGCACCGAGCGCGGCCGACCCGACCGCGGCGTACCGGAACAGTTCACGTCGGGTTACCTGCACGGTGCCTCATTTCGCCGGGGACGTTTGCAGAATTGCACCACACCACAGTGGTGCCTGCCAGTCGCACAAACCCCTTCCGGTCTCACCCGCACCACGACCGGCGCTGCCCTGCCCGGCGTCGGCGGTACGCTCGGGACATCACCGCCGGTCGGCGGCACCCGTCGATCACACGACCTCCCATCCGACCTCCCCGAGGAGCGCGAGGCGTCATGTCGAAAGAGACCTGGTGGGCGATCGCCCCCGAAAGCCCCTTCACGTTCGAGCAGCGCCCCAACGGCGACCTCGTCGTCGCGAACCGCGACGGCGCCGAGGAGCACGTGCTGCACGGGTACGAATGGATGCACATCACCCCCGACGACCCGCAACGAATCAAGGTGCACGGCGAGGGCCCGCCGCCGTTCGGACGCTGGGTGCGGCTCGACTAGCAAGTTCCGCGTTTCTGAGCAATCCCTAAGTACTGCTCACAACCCCGGCGGAACGCCGGACCCACCCCGTAGCCTCCCTGCGGGGGTCAGGGGAACGGCCGACCCGGTCGATCCCCCGGCGACAGGCGTCACACACGCCCGGAAGGGGAGGAACGACTTCACCATGACACTCATCGTGTTGGCAGGGATCACCGCACTGGTCTGGGTCTGGCCCGTCGTGGATGTCCATACCAGGGCGCCGTGGCAGGTCAGGGTGTTGCCGCGCACCGCGTGGCTCGCGGTGACGCTCCTGCTACCGGGTATCGGCGGCGCATTGTGGCTGCTCGTCGGCAGGCCGCGTCGTCCGATGCCGCTTCCCGAGCAGCACGTCCACCCGGCCGTCCACTTCGCCCGCGAACGCGAACGGGCCAGGGAGCAGGCGCTGCTCGACGAGGAGGACGAGTTCCGCCGTCGCTTCCGCGAGCGGGTCGCCGACCAACGTCAGGCCGGTCACGCGCACCGCCTCGAACTCGACGACGCCTGAACCGCGCGGTCAGCTCGTCGTCACATGCCAGACGAGGGCCGCGGCAAGGGCGCCGACCCCGTTCAGCGACCAGTGCAGCGCGATCGGTGCGAGCAGGCTGCCGCTGCGCCGCCGCAGCCAGGTGAACGCGACACCGGCCAGCGCCGTCGCGGCGACCGCCCCCGCGATGCCGAGCACCTGACCGACCAGTCCGCCACCGAGCACCCCGGACAGCCCCGCGTTGCCACTGGTCAACCCGAGCGACGACGCGATGTGCCAGAGCCCGAAGAGCAGTGAGCCCGCGGCGAACACCCCGCGGGCACCCCACAGCCGGTCCAGGGTCCCGTGCAGGACACCGCGGAACGCGAGCTCCTCGGGAATCACCGTCTGCAGCGGAATGATGATCATCGATGCGATCAACGCGCCGGACACCGTCGCGTACCGATTACTCAGGAAGAACTGCCGCGTGAGCGGCACCGCGATCGCGACCGCGACGACGCCGAGGACCAGTGCGACCGCTCCCACCGCGTAGAGGCTGCCCTTGCGCCAGTGCCGCGGCGACAGACCGAGCTCGGCCCAGCCGAGGCCGCGTCCACGCCCGAGGCCGAGCAGCACCGCGGCCGAGATCGGGACGGCGGCGATCGACGCCCACACCGTGGTGAAGTGCGCGATCAGGTTCGTGGCGACCAACACCACCACGACGATGGCCACGTCGAGATACGCATGGAACCTCGGTCGCGTGATCGCGGGGAGGCCAGGCCCTGCCGCGGCAGCTGTATCCGACACCGCACCGAGTGTACGGACCCCACGACGGGTGCCTGGGCCGTATGATCCCCGCCGTCGTCGGCGCCGGACGGCAGGTTTAGCCTGGTTCTCGACTTCACACGCCCATTCCCAGGAGAGATGATGGCCGACTTCCTCTACGAGGACCTGCTGCCGATCGGGGAAGATCCCACCGAGTACCGGCTGCTGACCACCGAGGGGGTGTCCACGGTCGAAGGACCGGACGGCCGCACCTTCCTGCAGGTCGAGCCCGAGGCGCTGCGGCTGCTCACCGAGACCGCGCTGCACGACATCTCCCACTACCTGCGCACCGACCACCTCACGCAGGTCGCAAGCATCCTCGACGACCCCGAGGCGTCGAACAACGACAAGTTCGTCGCGCTCGACCTGCTGAAGAACGCGAACATCGCCGCGGCCGGGGTGCTGCCGATGTGCCAGGACACCGGCACCGCGATCGTGATGGGCAAGCGCGGCCAGCACGTGCTGACGCCGGGCGACGACGACGAGGCGATCGCCCGCGGCGTGTACGACGCCTTCACCCGGCTGAACCTGCGCTACTCGCAGAACGCTCCCCTCACCATGTGGGACGAGAAGAACACCGGCAACAACCTGCCCGCGCAGATCGAGCTGTACGCGGACACCGCCAAGGGCCACGAGAACTCCTACAAGTTCCTGTTCATGGCCAAGGGCGGCGGATCGGCCAACAAGTCGTACCTGTACCAGGAGACCAAGGCCATCCTGAACCCGGACTCGATGATGCAGTTCCTCGAGGCCAAGATCCGCTCGCTCGGCACCGCCGCGTGCCCGCCGTACCACCTGGCGATCGTGGTCGGCGGCACCTCGGCCGAGTTCGCGCTCAAGACCGCGAAGTACGCGTCCGCGCACTACCTGGACGAGCTGCCCACCGAAGGCGCGATGACCGGCCGCGGCTTCCGCGACCACGAGCTGGAGAAGAAGGTCTTCGAGCTGACGCAGAAGATCGGCATCGGCGCGCAGTTCGGCGGCAAGTACTTCTGCCACGACGTCCGCGTCGTCCGCCTGCCGCGGCACGGCGCCTCGCTGCCCGTCGCGATCGCGGTGTCCTGCTCCGCGGACCGGCAGGCGAAGGCGAAGATCACCCCGGAGGGCGTGTTCCTCGAGCAGCTCGAGTTCAACCCGGGCCGGTTCCTGCCCGAGGTCACCGACTCCGAGCTGGACGCCGAGACGTCCGGCGTCTCGGGCACCGGCAAGGGTGCCGCGGTGAAGATCGACCTGACCCGCCCGATGCCGGAGATCCTCGCCGAACTGTCCAAGCACCCGGTCAAGACCCGGCTGTCGCTGACCGGTCCGCTGGTCGTGGCCCGCGACATCGCGCACGCGAAGATCAAGGAACGCCTCGACGCAGGCGAGGACATGCCGCAGTACCTCAAGGACCACCCGGTGTACTACGCCGGCCCGGCGAAGACCCCGGAGGGCATGGCGTCGGGTTCGTTCGGACCGACCACCGCGGGCCGGATGGATTCCTACGTCGAGCAGTTCCAGGCGGCGGGCGGCTCGATGGTGATGCTGGCGAAGGGCAACCGCTCCAAGCAGGTCACCGACGCGTGCGACGCGCACGGCGGCTTCTACCTCGGCTCGATCGGCGGTCCCGCGGCGCGGCTGGCACTGGACTGCATCAAAAACGTCGAGGTCATCGAGTACGAGGAGCTCGGCATGGAGGCGGTCTGGAAGATCGACGTCGTGGACTTCCCGGCGTTCATCGTCGTCGACGACAAGGGCAACGACTTCTTCGCGCACACCGGCGAGGTCACCCTCACGGTCGGGAAGCGTCCCGGCCTGTAAGGGCGGTGATGACTCAGGGCCCGGTGGGAGCGATCCCGCCGGGCCCTCGTCGTGTCACCGTTGCATCGTCACCAGGACTGCCCCGCGGGCTGCCGGACGGTGACGTTGAGCCGGTTCCACAGGTTGATCGTCGCGATCTCCAGCGTCAGCGCGGCCAGCTGCTGCTCGTCGAAGTGGTCGGCGGCGTCGTCCCACACCGGGTCCGGGACGGCGTCCGGCCGATCCGCGATCCGGGTGACGGCCTCGGTGAGGGCGAGCGCCGCCCGCTCGGGATCGCTGAAGTGCGACGACTCCCGCCATGCGGCGACCGCGAGCAGCCGGTCGGTGCTGTCCCCGTCGCGCAGCGCCTCCTTCGAGTGCATCTCGAGGCACACGCTGCAGCCGTTGATCTGGCTGGCCCGGATGTGCACCAGGTGCACGATGCTCGGGGGCAGGCCGCTGCCCGCGGTGCTGGCACTCACCGCTTGCAGCGCGGCGACCGCGCCGGGCAGGACCATCGCCGGGTTGTTCATGCGAGCCTTCATGGTGTGCTCCTTCATCGGTGCTTCGGACTGATCGGTGCTTCGGACTGATCGGTGTTCCGGTCGTTCGATGCTCGTGTTCGTCATCTCGTTGACGGATCGGGCGGGAAGAATGTGACAGCGTGAACGACGAACTTCTGGCACGGCAGTTCGAGGAGCACCGCGACCATTTGCGCGCGGTCGGCTACCGGATGCTCGGATCGACCAGCGAGGCCGACGACGCGGTGCAGGAGACGTGGCTGCGGCTGAGCCGCTCCGACGCCGCTGCCGTGCAGAATCTCGGGGGCTGGCTGACGACGGTGCTGAGCCGGGTCTGCCTGGACATGCTGCGGTCCCGCGGATCCCGTCCCGAGGTGCCGCTGGACGAGCCGTCCCCTCGGGCGGTGTCCGATCCACGGCCGGATCCGGCACCGGAGGACGAGGCCGTCCTCGTCGACGAGATCGGCATCGCGATGATGGTGGTGCTCGACACCCTTGCCCCAGCGGAACGGTTGACGTTCGTGCTGCACGACATGTTCGCGGTCCCGTTCGACGAGATCGCGCCGATCGTCGACCGGTCCCCCACCGCGACCCGACAGCTGGCCAGCCGGGCCCGTCGCCGGGTCCGCGGTGCGTCGGTCCCCGACCACGCCCGGCACCACCGGCGCCGGGTGGTCGACGCCTTCCTCGTCGCCGCCCGCGAGGGCCGCTTCGAGGACCTGCTCACGGTGCTCGACCCCGACGTGGTGCTGCGCGCCGACGGTGCCGCGGTCTCCTCGGCGACCGCGGCGCTCGCCTTCGGTGCGCCCGCGCTGGCGGCGCGGATGCACGGCGCCCCCGCGGTGGCGGAGGCGTTCCGTGGCCGCGCCACCGGCGCCCGGCTCGCCACCATCGGCGGCGACCTCGGTGCGGCATGGGCGCCCGGGGGCACGCCGCGGTCGGTGTTCACCTTCACGGTCGTCGGGGATCGGATCGTTGGGCTCGACGTGATCGCCGACCGGAGCGCGATCGCGGCGCTCGACCCGCAGCTGGTGTGACGGGTCGCGTCGCTGCGCCGGGAGGGTCGGCGCCCGGCCCTACACTCGCGCCATGACGATGAACGTGTCTCGCGCACAGGTTCTCTCGTACCGGTGGCGGGTCCACCAACTCGGCAGGGCCGTCGGCGACGCGGCCGGGCCCACCGACTGCGACGTCCTCGACATCGGCGTCCAGAACACCGGACCGGACGGCGCGGCCCTTGCGCTGCACCTGCGCGGCACCCCGCCGGACACGGCGGGCGACCTCGCCCTCGCCTGGACCATCCGCGGCGCACCGCACTGCTATCGCCGAGCCGACCTGCCCGCGGTTGCGGTGGCGACCGCACCGCTGTCGGAGTCGGACGCGGGCAAGCGCATCTTCGATGCGAACCGGCCGCTGAAGGCAGCCGGGATCCCCGCGCTCGACGCGCTGCGTGCCGTCGCGGCCGCGATGCGCGATATCGTCCGGGAACCGACCGTCAAGGGCGACATGTCGGGTGCGTTGTCCGAGCGGATGAGCGAGCCGTACCTGCGGTTCTGTCGGCCGTGCAACGCCACGCACCTGTACGAGATGCCGTTCCGGCTCGCCGCGCTGCACGCGGGCCTGGAACTGCGCCGGGGAACCTCACCGCCGATCCTCGAACGCATCCCCGGCTGGCGGCCGGCCCCGTACGACCGGCTCGCGACCGACGCCGACCCCCGGGTCGACGTGATCCGCGGATACCTGCGTTTCTTCGGCCCGACCGACCCGAAGACCGTCGCCTCCTACCTCGATGCGCCGGTCGCGGAGGTGAAGCGGAACTGGCCCACCGACATCGTCACCGTTGCGGTGGACGGTGTGTCCCGGTCGATCCTGGCCGACGATGCCGATGCACTGTTCGTCGCACCGGCCGACGGGTCGGTGCGGCTGCTCGGCCCGTTCGACCCGTACCTGCAGCTGAAGGACCGGGGCCTGCTCGTCCGCGACGAGACCCGACGGAAGGCGTTGTGGCCGACGCTGGGTCGGCCGGGGGCCGTCGCCGTCGGCGGCGAGGTGATCGGCGAGTGGCGGCCGCGGACGACGGGGCGGCGGCTGGCGGTGGAGGTGACGCGGTGGCCGACGGAGGGCGGGCCGTCCGCCGCGGCGGAGGCGGTCGAGGAGCAGGCCGCCGCGCTCGCCGCGTTCCGCGGGGTCGAGTTCGCTGGCGTCACCTGGCGGGGCTAGGCCGTGTTTCAGAAGTGGTTCCGCCGAGGGAATCGCTACTGGTCGGCGTGTCGTGGTCGGAGATGATCGCATAGACGTCGGTGTTCAGAGACCCATTCGTGTCGCACCATCGTCCGGTCTCGGCAGTGTGCGTCGTATCGTGCAGTGATGGATCGTCAGTTGCCCGAGGGATTGTCCTTGCTTGTCCGTACCGACTTTTCGGATGATGCCCTGTGGCGGGAGGTGTTGCGATCGACCGTCAACGAGGATGAGGACGAGGACGAGTACTACCCGCAATTCACCGTGGTCGATGATCCGCAGTTCGAGGGGTTGACCATCGGCGGGCTGTTGAAAGTGGCGCGGCCTGACCAGTCCTATGTTTTTGTGGCGGACAGTCGAACGATGACCGATCCAGAGCATCCGCTGCTGGTGGTGGACACGGGCAGGGAGTCGACGGGGCACGTTCGGGGTCAGAGTGTGCGGGTGACGCAGCCGGTGATCGAGGCTGTGGAGTCGAACCTGTCCATCGCGAACATGGACTTCGTCGACTTCGTTCAGGCCGCGGAAGCCGACGGCGTGTACCGCGGCGCGGATCTCCGGACGAAACAGCCCGAGGTGCAGAGCGTTGCGCTCTCGGTAGTGCGGGATGCTGTTGCCCGCCAGAGCGGCGATCCGCTCTTCGCGCGCCTTCTGCACGATATCGACTCCGGTGAAATCAGCGGGACGACAATCCCTGTCACTCTGGATTTCGATATGGACAAGTATCGGGAGAATACGCGCAAGCCAATCGATGTCGACGTGTGGCGAGCCGAGGGGAAGGAAGAGTTTCTTCAGGCGATCAGCGAGGTGCCACGTGCGTCGACCTTTCGGCTGACGGCGTACGGACGCTTCATCTGGGACGTCGTCGCCGCTCCGGCCACGCTGGAGCCGGTCGCTGCGTACAAGATGGTCAGGACGGTTGATTCCGAGTGAGCGCCGGTGGTTGGGCGGGTCTCGCCCAACCACCGGTCGTGTCGGTCAGGAGACGGCGAACTCACCGATGACAGTCGTACCGTCCGTGTCGTAGAGCGGGACCGTTCGCGCACCGGGATCGGTGGCCAGGGCCTGCTCGGGGGTTGCCGCGGGTCCGCCGAGTGCATCCTTATGGATGTACCCGATCTCGCCGTTCGAGCCGATCGCGGCGATCAGGTCGGGAAGGTCTGCGTCGGCATCGATTCCTTCGCCGGATCCGAACGACTGCCCCCGATTGTTGGTTCCGGTTTCGATGTCGATGGTCTCGGCGACCTGGGCGCGGGCACTGAGCGGTGCAGGAACGTCGAAGTACAGCGGGTCGGTCGGGAAGGTGACGTACTCCTTGTAGGTACTGACACCGTCCCACGCGGCGACGAATCCGTGGCTGTTGTACCACCCGGTTCCGCACACCGCGGTGGTGCCCACCATCATCTGGGGGGCGGGGCGGACGTTGTAGCGGTAGTCGATGGCCTGGCAGAGGGCGCCGCTCTTGAACAGCCGCGCTCGGGCGCCGAGTCCGGCGGGAGCGACGTCGTTACCGGCGACCGTCCACACCTTGGATTGGGCGACCAGGTTGGGGTCGTTGATGATCGTCGACTGGTGCAACAGCAGGTTCCCGTTGACCGGAAGCGTTGCTCCGACCCAGCCGCTGAGGGTGTCCGCCCCCGCAATGCCGGGAGCAGCGAGCAACGCTGCTCCGGCGACCGCGCCAGCAGCCAGTGCAGATTTCAGATTGCGTCGAGTCATGTTGAACTCCTTCATGGGTTGTGGTGGGTCCGGTGGAGCCGGCTACGTCGTGCTGACGGTGAATGCATCGCCGGTCATGATTCGGTTGAGCCGGTAGAACGAGGCCATGAGATCTCCCTGGGCGGAGTTTTCAGTCTTGGGTACCCAGGCGATACTCGATGTGGCGCCGCCTTCAGCTGTCGATGCGAAGGGGTACTCGTCGCACTCAGGATTGACCATGGTGGGGTCTGGCGGGCCCAGCGCTGACGTCCGCGCCGTACTGCATGCGGCTGCTCGGTTCGCGTCTCGGGTACCCGAATCGGTGCGGTGCAGCGGGCTACCCAGCTGTCCCCGTCCTGTCGCGGACTGATCTGCGGAGATGTTCGCTGCGATGTAGGGGTAGGCCGAGCTGTAGTAGGCGACGTTGGGGGTGTAGTCCGGGTTCACGCATCCGGTTCCGCCGTTGACCTCTTGTGCCTTGTCGCACCGCAGAGTTTGCGATGCGGCCTTGTAGGTCGGGCCCGGAGTGACCGGCTGCGCGGGTGTGTGCGACTGGTACGCGTACGTGAATTCGGTCCGATCGGTGTTGATCGTCGCCAGGGGGGCGAAGTACGGTTCCTGCACGATGTCGTTGCTCTGATCGGTCAGCGGCATGCTGAAGTTCAGGATCTCCTCGGAGACGGCGCCGGACGGGTGCGCGGCGACGCTGAAATCCAGGGTTCCCGGTACCGGCGTTCCCCACGTAGCGAGCGTCGAGACTTCCGCGACCACCATCGACCGTTGGAGGCCGTACTGGGAATTGATGTTCAGCTGGATGTAGACACTCCACACGCCGGTGATCACCTCGGGCGCACTGGGATTGGCCTTGGTGAACTGCTCGACCCGTTCCGTGTACGTCTCGCACGAGGTGTAGCGGTGACGGTCGCAGGGCGGCAAGATGCTCTGGATCTGCGCGCGCGCCTGCTCGTCGACCGGGGGACCGGGAACATGCCGCTCGTAGAGTGTCGGAGCATCCGGTGCTGTGGTGGTCGGCTGCGCGACGGCGATCCCACCGCCGGCCACCATCGCGGCGGTAAGCGCAAAAGCAGAGCCCCACCGCATCCACCAGCCGCCGCCGATTCGTCGCGTGCTCAAGTGCATCCTCCCCGCCTGAATCCGGACATACCTGGGAGAGTCCCCTGGGGTGGTGGGAATCGGGTGAGACCCTGACCTGCAGGATCGGCCGCGTGTCGGTCCCGTAGCAAGGACGGGCCATCGCGTAG